>JAJYGU010000499.1 GCA_021784975.1 Planctomycetota bacterium | reverse complement strand
GGCCGGGTTAGCACGTCCTGCGACAAAGCGGCCAGCTCGGGAAAAAGCAGGTACAAGAAGCCCGTGAATGTGGCCGTGGCGGCGATGCCCGCGATGTACAGCAGCGCAATCGCTTCGGCGACGGTATAAAGGGGGCGCATCCGTCTCATGCGAGAAACGTTACGATTCAGGACGCCTCATGTCAACGTCACATCAACGGCTGGTATCAGGGCGAAGTGCCGGTCGCGTTCTTTCCACAACATCCCGGCGGGTGTACCCATCGGCAGCACGGAACACCGATGGTCGCTCCGACCACGGGTGCAGCTAGGTAGACCCACTGGTTGGCGAGATTGCCGGCCACCGCGGCGGGAGCCAGTGAGCGAGCCGGGTTCATGGAGGCCCCGGAGATGGGGCCGGCCAGCAACGCCTCCAGCCCGATTACCCCGCCCACCGCAATCCCGGCCATCAAACCCTTTTCTTTCGCCCCGCTGGAGACGGCAAGGATGACAAACATCAGCATGGCTGTCAGAAGGCAGAAAGTGCCCATCAATTCCGCTGCCCATTTCTTAGTTTCCGGGTTGTCCACGAACATGGCGAAACGATGCTTGAGGCAAGGCAACTCAGGACTGGCCGTGTCGCAATGCGTCCTTGATGCGCTCCCGCGCTTCCTGAGAAAGGGGAGGCTCGGGTTCAGCCGGGTCGGCAATGAGCCGCTCGGGGTTCTCATGGGCCGCGCGGCGAAGAAGCCGCAATTGCCGGGCAAACCCGGCGCAGAGCCGGCACATCGCCAGGTGCATCCAAACCCCCAATCGCTGGCGCAGCGGAAGCTCGTGCTCCATCGACTCCGACACCAATCTGGAGACCTCTCGGCAGCGAAGCATGTTCAGAGAACTCCCCATCGCTCAAGGTGCGATTTCATACACCGCATCAACTGCAAACGTGCCCGGTGGAGCAGGACCCAAAGGTTTGACGAACTGATGTCCAATTCCTTACAGATTTCGTGGCTGGCCATTTCGTCGAGTTCGCGGAGCGTAAACACGTCGGCCTGACGCTGCGGCAGACCCTTGAGGCACCCGCGGAACGCCTGCCAGAACTCTTCGCGCTCTAGCGAGTCTTCCGGCCGACTTTTCAGGATTCGGGGGTCGAACCGCCAGTTTCCTTTCGCATCGAAAAAGTCCTTCGAAGGGTCGCTGCCCAATTCACCACCGATACCCGCATCCGGCCGATTGCGCCGTCGAATGAAGTCCACGATCTTGCGTTTGCAGATTCCCAGCAGCCAAGCCCCCTCTGCGCCCTCGCCGCAGTACTGATCGCGAGCGCGGAGCGCCGCCACAAACGTCTCCTGGACCACCTCTTCCGCCGAATCCCGATTGCGCAGCCGCGACACCGCAAACCGGTACAGGGTGTCTCCATACCGGTCCACCCACTCGGTCGGGTCCGTGGGCGTTCGAGGTTGATTGCCTGGAGCGGCCATAGTTTTTCCCCCTGCCGTCCGACGGTCAACGCCCGCCACCACGTGATGCGCCGCGAATTGCACCGGAGCCGACAAACGTGTAACATTAGACTGCAAACCGACCGGTCGGTAAAGAGCCAAAAACTATGCACGAAGGCGAGTTGACCAAGGAACGACTTCTGGAAGAGGCAACCAAGCTGGTCCACGAAAAGGGGTTTGGCGCTACCTCCCTGACCGAACTCTTGACTGCCGCAGGCATCAGGAAAGGGACGCTGTACTACCACTTCCCGGGCAAAGATGATCTTGGCCTGGCGGTGCTCCAGCGGGCGAAGACGAAGTTTCTCGCCGCCATCGACGAGGTACTGACAGCTCCCACCCCGAAGGAAGCCATCCAGAAATTCTTGGAGTTCGCATTGGAAAGGCATCGCGCCAGGCGTTTTGTGGGAGGGTGCCTGTTCGGCAATACCGCGCTGGAGATGAGCGACGCCAACAGCCGCTTTGCCGAGTCGGTGGGGCACTTGTTCCGCCAGTGGATCGACAAGATCGCTACCGTGATTGCCGCCGGGCAGGAGGCCGGGCAGTTTCGCCGAGACATCCCGGCCGGCGATCTGGCGCAGGTCATCGTATCCACGGTGGAGGGCGGGATTATGATGTCGAGGCTTCGCAAAGAGGAAGGCCCGCTCAAGACATGCCTTGACTGCCTCAAAACGTTTCTCTGCGCCAATGTCCGGTGAGAGTATCATGCCGCACTCGTAAGGAGAATCCCACATGAGAAGCTTGACGAAAACCATGGTGACGATGGCCACCGTCGCGGCCCTCGCGCTGGCAATCGGCCCAGATCGCGCGGCCTATGCCGCCTCTGCGAAGTTGACGCAAGGCAAAACGCCGAAGCGCCCTTGGATGGACAAACGTCTGTCGCCGGACCGGAGGGCGGCTCTGGTCGTCGAGCAGATGACGCTCGATGAAAAGATCAACCTGGTGCACGGGCTGAACGTCTGGAGAGCTAATCCGCCGCCGCGGCAGTGGCTGGGCGGCGCCGGCTTTGTCCCGGGAATCTCGCGTCTGGGAATCGGGGATATCCAGATGACCGACGGAAGATCGGGAGTGGGTCGCGGTGCAGATCGCGGCCGGTACGCCACCGCGCTGCCTTCGGCGCTCGCGCTGGCAGCCAGTTGGGACCTGAACCTAGCTCGCGACTTCGGGGCGGTGTTGGGAAAGGAGTGCCGGGAACTGGGGTTCCAGGTCTCGCTGGGTGGGACCGCGAACCTGGTCCGCGACCCGCGAAACGGCCGGAACTTCGAGTGCTTCGGCGAGGATCCGCTCTTCATCGGCAAGATGATTGCCGCGGAACTGAAGGCTACCCAGCACCAGGGGGTCGTGGCGAACATCAACCGATACGCCCTGAACGACCAGGAAACAGGCCGGACGGTGTATAACGTCGTCATGGACCGACGGACGATGCGGGAAACCGACCTTCTGGCATTCGAGATTGCGATCAAAGAATCAGGAGTGGGCAGCGTGATGGGGGCCTACAACCGGCTCAACGGCGACTATTGCTGCGAAAACCGCTACTTGTTGAACGATGTGCTTAAGAAAGCCTGGGCCTTCAAGGGCTGGGTCATGTCGGATTGGGGCGGTACGCATAGCACCGTGAAGGCGGTCCTCGCCGGATTCGATCAAGAGATGCCGGGAGACACGTTCCTAGGAGCAGCGCTCAAGGCAGCCGTGGAGAAGGGGGAAGTGCCCGTAGCCCGCCTTGACGACATGGTCCACCGCATCCTGCGGACGGAGTTTGCCCTCGGCGTCCTGGACGAACCTCGCGCCCTCAAGCCGGTCAACCCATTCACGGGCGCCGAGGTGGCCCAGCGGGTCGCCGAAGGGAGCCTAGTGCTTCTGAAGAATGCCGACGGCCTGTTGCCGCTCAAGGCGGCCAGCACCGCTTCGCTTGCCGTAATCGGCTCCCACGCCGATGCGGGCGTGCTCTCCGGGGGAGGCTCGGACCAAGTGGACGCGGCCGGCGGCAACGCCGTCCCGGGCGCGGGCGCCGTCTGGCACCCGTCCTCGCCGCTAAAAGCCGTTCGCGCAAAGGCATCCGGCGCCACGGTGAACTATGACGACGGCATGGACGTGGCTGCGGCGGCAAAACTGGCCTCAGTGTCGGCCATCGCAATCGTGTTCGTCCATCAGCATACCAGCGAGGGGAGCGACGTGCCAAACTTGTCGCTACCCGACAAGCAGGACGAGCTGGTCGCCGCGGTCGCCGCGGCTAACCCCCGCACGATCGTGGTGCTGGAAACTGGCGGCCCGGTGACGATGCCCTGGATCGCCAAGGTGGGCGCGGTAATCGAGGCTTGGTATCCAGGGATCCGCGGCGGCGAAGCCATCGCGAATGTTGTCTTCGGCGATGTGAACCCGTCGGGCAAGCTGCCGGTCACCTTCCCCAGGAGCGAGGCGGACTTGCCGGAGACCCGACTTCCCGGTCCGCCGCGGCCGAGCGCTCCGGGCAGTGCGAAGCGGCCGACCCCCGCGCCCTCCTTCGACATCCACTATGCCGAAGGGCTCAAGGTCGGCTACAAGTGGTTCGATGCCGAAGCGAAGCCGCCGCTCTTCCCCTTCGGTTTCGGCCTCTCCTACACCACCTTTGCGTACTCCGGGCTGCGGATCACGCGCGACAGGAATGTGCAGGTGAGTTTCCAGGTGACTAACACGGGCCGGCTCGCGGGGGACGAGGTGGCGCAGGTATATGTTTCGTTGCCGCCGGGCGCAGGCGAACCTCCCAAGCGTTTGGCGGCATGGGAGAAGATCCCGCTGCGTGCTGGCGAGACCAAGACCGTCACTTTGATGATCGATCCTTTGGCCTTGTCTGTCTTCAACACCGACAAGGACCAATGGGAGATCCTGCCGGGCCGCTACACAGTTTTCGTGGGCGGATCGTCACGGGCCACACCGCTTCAGGAAAGGGTACCTATCGGGGTCCCATAATCAATCGAGTGAAACAACCGCGGATAACAAGAGAGGCGGGCGTGCTGCCGACCTGTCCGACGGGAGGATAACGCCGCGCTATTCTTCTGGACTCCCCTTGAGCAGTGGCAGATTGAGTCCGGCTGCGCAGCGTGGCTGGGCGAACTGAAAAGCCAACCGGTTCGGTGGACCCGCCGGCGGCAAAATCCGCCGAGCCACAGCCCGTAGGCCAGATGCGCTACCAGCAGCATGGCGGGCATGGTCGGTATATCGAAGCTGCCTCACGGCTACTCTGAGCGCGTTCTGGCCGAGTTGCCGAGGCCCGACGCGCGCAACCGTGTTGTCAGAATGCTCATCCCGAAGAGCAACTCGTGTCATGGGACAATTAGGAATTCACTCCGGCACTCAACGTCGATGGGGCGGCGCGCCGGCGAGCCGAATCCCAGGCAAGCCAAACCAACCAGGGCGCATATTCAGTCCACGTGACCACGAGGTCGAAGAACGTGCCGCCGGAATATCGCGTGCCCAGCACCGGCTGATCGGGCCAGTGGTAGGCGAGCCAGAAACGAAGGTAGTAGAGCATGGTGAGGCCGCTGACTGCCAACCACGCCTTGCTGCGGGCGAACATCACCAGCGGCAAGGCCCAAATCCAGTACCACGGATTCTGGGTTGGAGATAGAAGCCAGAACCAGGCCAAGACGAGAAACGCCGCCTGGAGCCAGATCGCTGGATCGGCGGAGCGTCTGGCCCGCCAGACAAGGGCGGCCAGAATCGTCAGAAAGGCCAGGGCCGTTAGGAAACGGGCTGTCAGAAAGGCCGTCCGCGACGGGTTGGTTTGAAGCCATCGCGAAGGGACTGCCAGCAATTTGGCCTTCCAAGCGTCAGGAATTGTGGAAAACCACGCCCGCTGCTCCAGTTTCACTTCCGGCGAGGGTTTGAGGTTCTCCACAACCAGCAAGAACATGAAATCGTTCATCTCCCAGCGTCGCAAGAATGCGGTGAGGCCGCTGGTCGGGTTCTGGGGATTCATTGCCGTATCGACGGGCGGCGGGGGAAGAGAGTCTTCTTTGCCTGCGACCATGCTGCTGAAATCGCCTAGCGGCGGGACTCGCTTCGAGGGAATCATCGGCCACAAGACGACCACTGTGATCGCCACAAATGCCAAGGCTGTGGCCGAGGCCCAGCGCCAACCGACCGACCGCATCCAGACCGCGGCAAACAGGGGAGCGAGCACAACTGGATACAACTTTGCTCCAACGGCCAGTGCCAGCAGCACGGCGGAGACAAACTCGCGTGTCCGACCAAAACCCTCCCAACCACGGCTAACACGGCGGCGCCCGTCATTGGCCAGCGGTCCTACCGCGAAAAACAAGGCCAGTATCGTGAGGAAAACGGCCAAGGAGTCCAGATGGCCCGTGTTGGCGATCTCCTTGACGACCAGGGGACACCAACCATAGGCCACCGACCAGCCGGCGTGTTTTCCCAACAGTCGCAGCAGGGTGACAACGACGGCCAGTGTCGCCAGATCGAATAGCGCCAGGATGACCTTCATGGCCACGATGCGCGCCAGCACACCGGCGCTGCTCGGTGTCAGCCAGGCAGCCGCCGCGAACACGGCTTGACTGACCGGAGGATAGATCGTCGGCAGTTCACCATAATGAACACGGGAGAGGACTGTCTGAACGGCCGCGTTGCCGTCCCGCAGTCGGACCAGGCGGCCGAGATCGTCGGGCATCCCTGTTTCAGGCACCGCCGAAAGGACCTGTTGCGGACTGTAACGGTAAGGGCTGACGCCCTCCAGCACTGTCGCTCCGTCCCAAAGGTAGCGGTAAATGTCGATCTCTAGGATCGGCCAGGAGTAGACCGAGACGACGCGAAACAAGACGCTCGCCAGGACAACGACGGCCAGGAGCGGGTAGCCATCCCTGGCCCGCAGGGCAACCCAGATTGCTATCAGGTAAGCGGCAAATGCAGATGCCAGCAGCCCGAGCATCGGCAGGACCGGCCTGGCGGTGCTGGGTACGTCCGGCGTGAAGCGAAAGCTGACCACCGCCATGACCGCGTATAAGCCTGTCAACAGGAGGGCCAAGATGAGGAGCGCCGTGAACCACCCTCCTCCCTCCCCGGGCGTCGCTCTCGTGTTGCGGCTCACGGCGCGGCCTTGGGATGAGGTTTGGTTTCCGCCGGCCGCGCCGGCACAATCGCGTACCTGGCGATGGTGAAAAGGATTTTGACCCCGGCCTTCAGCGAGCCCGAGAGGGTCCCGCTGATCTTGCTCTTTCCAATGCGGCGCCGATAAGGCACGGGAATCTCGATGGTGCGCAGGCTCATCCTGGCGGCCTTGATCTGCATCTCGATCGTCCAACCAAAGTTGCGGTCGGTCATCCCGAGGTTGCACAGGGCCTGGTAGTCGATCGCGCGGAACGGTCCCAG
>JAJYGU010000298.1 GCA_021784975.1 Planctomycetota bacterium | reverse complement strand
AAAGTGCGTCCTCTGCGGCCGCTGCGTGCGGGTGTGCGCGGAAATTCAGGGCGTTTACAACCTCAGCCAGCACGGCCGCGGCTTCGAGACCGTGGTCACGCCCGCCCACGGGGCCAACATGGACGACTCCGTGTGCATCCAATGCGGGCAGTGCATCAACGTGTGTCCAACGGCTGCCTTCCTGGAAAAACGCAGTGCCGGGGCGGTGTGGGAGGCATTGGCCAACCCGGAGATGCACGTGGTGGTGCAGACGGCGCCTTCGATCCGGGCGGCCATCGGCGAAGGTTTTGGGCTGCCGCCCGGCACGCCGTCTACCGGCAAGATGGTCACCGCGCTCAGGCGGCTGGGCTTCGATCGCGTCTTCGACACTGACTTTGGCGCCGATTTGACGATCATCGAGGAGGCGCACGAGTTCCTCACGCGGCTGCGGGCCGCGGGCCCTCACCCTAGCCCTCTCCCAGAGGGAGAGGGGACGAACGCGGCCGGGCCGCTGCCGATGATTACCTCCTGCTCGCCGGGTTGGATCAATTTCCTGGAGAAGTTCTATCCGGAGTTGATTCCGTATGCCTCGACCTGCCGCTCGCCGATGAGCATGCTCTCGGTCCTGTCGAAGACCTACTACGCGGAGAAGGTTGGCATCGACCCGAAGCAGGTTTTCATGGTGGCGGTGATGCCCTGCGTGGCCAAGAAGTTCGAGGCCGACCGGCCCGAGCATCGCATGGCCGACGGCACACCCTACACCGACGCCGTGCTCACCACCCGCGAGCTGATTTGGATGATCAAGTGCTACGGCATCCAATTTACCAGCCTGCCCGACGGCGAGTTCGACGCCCCCTTGGGAATTGCCAGCGGGGCCGGCGACATCTTCGGCGTCACCGGCGGCGTGATGGAGGCCACCCTGCGGGCGGCCAGCGAACTGGTGACCGGCAAACCCGGCGACCGGCTCGAGTTTACCGAAGTCCGCAACGTCCGCGGCCTCCGCGAGACCTACGTGGCCATCGGCGCGCACAACATCCACGTGGGCGTAGCCAACGGGCTGACCAATGCCAAGGTGCTGTTGGACAAGGTCAAGAGCGGCGAAGAAGTGTTCCATGTGATCGAGGTGATGGCCTGCCCGGCCGGCTGTTGCGGCGGCGGAGGGCAGCCGTATCCGCCGGAAGGCGTCGACGTGCTCGATTCCGACTGGCTGTTTCGCCGCGGCAACGCCTTGTACGCCATCGACGGCGGCAAACAGCTCCGCAAGTCCTACGAGAACCCGGCCATCGACGAAGTGTATAGCTCCTGGCTGGGCACGCCCGGCGGCGACAAGGCCCACGAGTTGCTGCACACCCATTATGCGCCGAGATCGCCGCGAGGAGTGCGATGAGTATTGCTACCGACAATTGGCAAGAAGTCGAAGCCGCCGCCAGGCTGGTGTTGGGCGAGCCGATCGTGGCCCTGATCGAGAAGTATCGCTGCGAGCCGCACCCCGAAAGCCAATTGATCGCCGTGCTGCACAAGGTGCAGGCGACTTTCGGCTATCTGGGCGGAAGCCAGATCGACGCGGTCGCCCAACTGATGCAAGTTCCGGCGGCCAAGGTCTCGGGCGTGGCCAGCTTCTATCACTTCTTCCGGCTGAAGCCTCGCGGCAAGTTCATCATCAACGTCTGTCTGGGCACCGCCTGCTACGTCAAGGGGGCCGACCGGGTGGCTCAAAAAATCATCGAGGAGTTGGGCATCACCTGGGGCGAGACCAGCAAGGACGGCGTCTTCACCCTGGAGGCCGCCCGCTGCCTGGGCACCTGCGGCCTGGCGCCGGTGGTGATGATCGACAGCCAGATCCACGGCGATGTCACGCCTGATCAGGTGCCGGCACTCTTGGAGAAGTATCTCAGAAAGGCTCGGGAACTGCGGGCCTAGCCGCGGTACTGCACATCGCGTCGCCTGCAACGCCCCCTGTGGCTTGTACGAAGCTATATAGCCGTTAAGCTATGGACTTCCCATGACCGATAGGATATATTGCTCATGTGGCGAGTGCAAACGACGTCGGAGTTCGACGGATGGTTTGGCGGCTTGGAGGAAGACGCCCAAGTCGAAGTGATTGCCAAGGTCGAATTGTTGAAACGGCTTGGACCGAATCTTCGGCGTCCCCATGCGGAGACGCTCAACGCTTCGAAACACGCCAACATGAAGGAATTGCGGGCCGACACGGCCAACCAGGTCTTGCGGATCGCATTCGCGTTCGATCCTGACCGTGCAGCCATACTTCTGGTTGCCGGCGACAAATCGGGAGTCGGCCCAAGGCGATTCTACCAGCAGTTGATCGCGAAGGCAGACCGGCTCTACGATGCCCATCTGGCGAAGCTGGCAATAACCAAGAAAGAGAGGGAGAGGTAACGAGATGGCCAAATCATTTGACGCGTTGGTCAAGCGGACGACTACAAAACGGACACGCGAGCGCGCTCGCCGCCGCGCGCATGAGTTGTTGCAAGAGTTGTTGTTGAGCGAAATACGTGAATGGGCAGGCAAGAGCCAGCAGCAGGTTGCCAAGGCCATCGGCATCCGCCAACCTAGTCTGTCGAAACTGGAACGGCAATCGGACATGCAGATTTCAACTTTGCGACGAATCGTCAGGGCATTGGGCGGAGAGCTCGAGGTGATTGCAAAGTTTCCCAAGGGTGACGTGAAGATCGAACAGTTCGACAAACCGGTCGATCGCCGCCGGCGCAACCGACCCGAAGATCGTAAACTACAATTGATTTGATCCGCGGGCGTTTTCGTGAACTGTATCCTCTCCATCCCGATAGATGTGCGGCTGGTAGCGATCTTTCTGTTGGGGACGTGCCTTGGGAGCCTCGCCAACCTGGGCATCTATCGGTTGGCCTGGCGGCCGCGGCCGATCAGCCCCTGGTCGCGGCCCGACCCGGCGGCTCCGCCGCGGCGAGGGTTTGACCGGCTGCCGGTTCTGGGCTGGCTTGGCCTGCGTCGCGAGGCCGTCTTGCACGGCCCCGGTTTCTGGATTCGGCCCATGCTGCTGGAGTTGCTTTGCGGCATGGGACTGGCGGCTTTGTACTATTGGGAGATCAGCGGCGGGTTGCTGCCGGCTGGGGTCCGCGGTCCCTTTCAGCCCGAGGTGCTGAACGTCCTGCACCTGGAGTTTGCCGCCCACAGCGTGCTGATAACCTTCATGTTGATCGGTTCGATGATCGACGCCGACGAGATGATCATTCCCGACGAGATCACCGTTTCCGGCGCGCTGATTGGGCTGCTCGTGGCGGCTGTTTGGCCTCGTTCGCTGCTGCCGGACATCGGCGCCGGCCCGGCGCCGCAGGCCGCCATGATTCTCGGCTTCCTGCACGTCACCTCGCCCGGCGCCTGGCCCGCGGTGCTCGGCGGCGCCCCGCAGACTCCCTCGCTTTGGATCGCCTTGGGCTGCTGGTGTTTGTGGTGTCTGGCGATCTTACCGCGGACCTGGTACACGCGGCATGGCTTACGGCGGGCCGTGCAATTGTCCCTGGCCCGCGTGCTCCGCCAACGGAGCAGCGTACGCATCCTGAGAATGGCAATCGTGGGCGGACTGGTCATCGCCGTGGTGTGGTATGGCGGCGGGTTGCCTTGGCAGGGGCTGCTGAGCGCGCTGGTCGGCATGGCCGCCGGCGGCGGACTGATTTGGCTGGTGCGGATTATCGGTTCCGCCGCCCTGGGGCGCGAGGCGATGGGCTTCGGCGACGTCACCCTGATGGCGATGATCGGCAGCTTCCTTGGCTGGCAGTCGTCGCTGTTGATCTTCTTCCTGGCCCCGATTGCCGGGTTGGTGGTGGGCCTCTTTCGCGCGATCCTGTGGCGCAACCGCGAGATTCCCTACGGCCCTTTCCTGTGCCTGGCCGCGCTCTTGCTGATCATTTGCTGGGACGGCTTCTGGCAGTGGTCGCAGCCGATCTTTGAGCTGGGCTGGCTGGTGCCGGCGGCCATGGGCGCCTGCCTGCTCTTGATGGGCGGCATGCTGGCCGTGTGGCGGTTGATCCTGGCCGCAATTCACACCGGTTAGCGGTTCACCTAATCACCCGCCGGCTCGGCCTCTTTGCCAGGGGCCAAGGTCTTCTCTACCGACAACTGCATGTGGCGGAGCTTGGCCCGCAGGGTGACCCGGCTGAGGCCAAGGATTTCGGCGGCGCGGTTTTGCTGGCCGGCGGTATGGCGGAGAATGGAAGAAACGATCAGGCGGTCAAAGTATTCCAGTGCCCGGCGATAGACGTCGGTTTCGCCCCTGGCCACGGCCGCTTCGACAAACTCGGGCAGTTGCTGCCAGGCGGTCTCTGAGGCCAGGCCGGTTTCGGCATCAGGTTCGGGCTCGGTGGTTTCCGAAGGTTGAAGCTCGGTGGGGAGAAAGTCGGGCACGACGGTCGGCCCAGCCGAGACGATTAACGCCTCGCGGATGACGTTTTGCAGCTCGCGGATGTTGCCCGGCCATTGATAATCCTCCAACAGTTGCAGGGCCTCGGCGGAGATCGACTGCACGGCGGTTCCGAGCTGCCTGTTAAAGCGGAAGAGGAAATAATGAGCCAGCTCGGCGATGTCCTCGCGGCGGTCGCGCAGCGGCGGCAGGCGGATCATCGCCCCCCGCAGGCGATGATAGAGGTCGTTGCGGAACTTGCCCTGCTCAATCAAGCCGTCCAGGTCCTGGTTGGTGGCGGCCAGGATGCGAACGTCGGCCGAGATCGATTCGTTGCCGCCGAGCCGCTCGAACGTCCCCTCCTGGAGCAGCCGCAGGATCTTGGCCTGGGTGTGGGGGGCCATGTCGCCGATCTCATCCAAGAGCAGTGTGCCGCCGTGGGCCTGCTCGAACTTTCCCACCCGCCGATGGTCGGCCCCGGTGAACGCGCCCCGCTCGTGGCCGAACAACTCGCTCTCCAGCAACGGCTCGGGAATGGCCGCGCAGTTGATGGCCAGGAAGGCCTCCTGGTTGCGGCGGCTGTGGTAGTAGAGGGCCCGGGCGACCAACTCCTTGCCGGTTCCACTCTCGCCCAGGATCAAGACATTCACGTCCTGCGGGGCCAGCCGGCCGATTTGCTTGCAGACGGTCTGCATGGCGGCCCCGCTGCCGATCAGCCGGTGCGGCCGGTCCTCGGCGCGCTCTCCCTCGTCGAGGATGGTGGGGACGCGCATCAGCCGGCTGATGGCAATCGCCTGGCCGACGGTTTGTTGGAGTTGTTGGGCGTCCAGAGGCTTTACCAGATAGTCGTAGGCCCCGATTTTCATGGCCTCGATGGCGGTGTCGGCCGTTCCGTGGCCGGTGATGAAGATGACCAGGCTGCGGGGATCGAGGCGACGGAGGTCGTGAAAGACGTCCAGCCCCGAGCGATCGCCCAAGCGTATGTCGAGCAAGATCACATCCGGCGACTGTTCAGCGGCCAATTGCAGACCTTCGTCGGCGGTCTCGGCGCCGAGCACTTCCACCGGCTGTTCGGCGAAGACTTGGGCCACGCTGTAATGAATGCTGGGTTTATCGTCAATGACCAGCAGCTTTGCCATGGGTGTGGTCCGGACTGAGGGGTAACTCCAGGGTAAAGACGGCCCCGCCTTCCGGCCGGTTGGCAGCCGACAGCACGCCACCGTGCTCGCGGGCGATGCGATGGCTGATGGCCAGTCCCAGGCCCGTGCCGCCCTGTTTATTGCTGGTAAACGGTTCAAACATCCGCTCGAGGATGGCTGGCGAAATGCCAGCCCCCGAGTCGGCCACCCAGGCGTGGCAGGTACGAGAAGCGGCCCCATCGGCCTCGATGGCGACCGTCAACGATCCTCCCGACGGCATGGCCTCGATCCCGTTCAACAGCAAGTTGACGAAAATTTGATGGAGTTGCTCGGGGTCGCCGTCTACCACCACCGGCGCATTGGGGACTTGCTCGTCAACAGCGATATGCTGTTGCCTAAGCCGTCCTTCCACCAGATTCAGGGCGCGGCGGACCGTGTCGCGGAGGTCGTGGACTACCCGGTGCAACTGGGGCGGGCGGGCAAAGTCCAGCAGCCCCTGAATCGTCCCTTCCATCTGGGCGATCTCCTGTTGCACCACCTGAAGCTGCTTGCCGGTCAGAGCCGCGTTGGGCTGACGTTGGGCCACCGTCTGAATCAGCAATTTGACGGAGGTCAGCGGATTGCGAAGTTCATGGGCCACCCCGGCCGCCAATTCGCCCACCGCCGCCAGCCGCTCGGCCAACAGGGCTTGATAACGGGTCTGCTGCAGCTCGTTCATGACCTGCCGAATCCACCCGGCCACCGTCTGGATTTGTTGGTGGAGGCCGGGCAAGTCGTCCAGCCGCTGGATTTCCACCGAGCCGACCTCGCGGTTCAAGTCACCGGTGGCGTCGTTGAGGGTAACACTGATTTGCGAAATCGAGTGCCGCAGCCGCTGTGCAATCCATAAACCAAGCACCAATCCCAGAATCGGCCCAAGGATCAGGAAGGCAAGCCGAACCAGGTTGATGGCCGTACTGAGCTGGGCGCTTCGGGTGGTGTACTCGCTCAGTTGACGCTCATTGATTTCCACCAGTTGGCGGCAGGGTTCGGCCAAGGCGCGGGCCAGACGAATGGTCTTTTGTCTCTCGGCAGACCGCTCCGCGTGCGTGCTATGAGCGCCTAGTGTCTGAAAATGGGCCTCGATTTGATTGCGGTAGAGACCGAAACGCGCTCGAACCACTTTGGAAGCGGCTTGCTCCGGGGGCGTGAACGAGGTCTCTTCGGCCTCGGCCAGGTGCTGCTCAAAGGCCGCCTCCAATTCGCTGGCTTCGATGCGGGTTTCCTGTCGATCTTTGTCTTCCGCCTCCATGACCAATGAAAGGATTAAAACAAGT
>JAJYGU010000117.1 GCA_021784975.1 Planctomycetota bacterium | reverse complement strand
GGCGGCCAACTTGATCCTGGGGGCGTTGAGTGGTCGCATCGCCCCTTCCGCTAGAGCGCCGCAGTAACCGCCCTCATTGCCGGCTCCAAAGCCGGAAAATCCGCTGCTTCCGTGGATCGGCCGAGGTTGCATAGTACTGCACAGTCTTCTTTAGACCGTCGCAGAGGCGAGCCGTCGTCTGCAAATAAGAGCGGTCTGCCGCCGCCTGCGAAATCGGTGGCAGCCTCAGTAGCTTGCCTCCTGCAAGGAGCTTTTGCCGTTGAATGGTAGTCGCCAAGTAGGCGGTCGCCAGCCGGGCATGGGCAGCTTCATAACTATCGCCTAGGCCGGCCGACGCCAACCGTTGTTGGAAGCTACGAATCGCTGCACAAAGGGCTGTGGGTGGGCATGCCCCAGAACCACCTGAATCACCGCTTCGTTGGGCGTTTGATCGTAAGGCAGGAAGAGCCATCGCTCGCCCCACTTCTGCCACGGCCGATCGTTGACCAGCACCGCGGTAATCGGCCCTTGTCCGACCGCGGCCAAATACAACCGCTTGGAGCCGAACCGGATGGGAAAATCCTGTTCCAACCGGGTGATTCCCGGTGGAATGTGCGGGAGGATGGTCAGCCCGTCGGCCCGGTAGAGATACTCGAACAGCCCGCGAATCATGGCCGCCGGCACGCCCCAGTTGTCGTAGCAGCAGTTGATCGGCTCTTTGGGCTGGTAGACCGCGTTGCCAAACTCCACCAGCGGATTATCCATGCGAAAACTCCGGGCATAGCTGAGCATCTTTTTCATCGACCGCCGGGCGTCATCGTATTTGCCGAGCCGATAGTAGGCCATGATCATCCGCGCCTCGCAGGTCGACCAATGCCCGCCGTTGACCCAGGTGCCGAACTTCCACAGCCAACTGGTCGGCGGCTCGTACATGTCGTCCAGGCCGGGATAGTTGGTAATGATCAGGTCATGGGGCCGCAAGCCGGGAAGGGAGGCGATCTTGGCGTAGATCTTCTCGGCCTGGACGTCGTCGACCACCCGGAAGCAAATGGCGTCGTGATTGCAAACCGACTCGAAATAGCCGTGTTGTTTGGCCGCGCACACGCCGTGTTTCGTGCCGTCGGGATCGAGCGACTTGATGAAGTAGCCGTCGGCGGTGGTCAATTGCGGCAGGCCTTCGCGGGCTAACCGGCGGCGTTGGTCGTAGAGCTTCACCTTTTCAGCAGCGTCAGCCAGTTTTTCCAGTTCGATCAGGCGATCGAGGGCGGCGATGTAGGTGATTGAAAGCCCCGCCAGATAGGCCTTCTGGTAGGTCCCGTCGGGCCCCTTCCAGCCGGCGTAGCTGGGGGCGAGCAGATTGCCCGCCGGCCCGGCCAGAAAGAGGTTGTTTTTCGGATCGCGGCGGGTCTCGATGAAATTGGCGCACCGTTCCAGCTTGGGCAGGTAGTGTTTCAACGCGGCTGCATCGCGGCTGACCAACAGGGCCTCGGCCTGCATGAGCAGGCCGGCGGCGGTGAATTCCATGCCCCAGTCGTGGATATCGACCCGCCCGTCGCCCTGCTTAGCGACGAACCAGCCGGGGCTGGCCGCATCGCACAGGCAGCCGTCGGGAGGGACGAAATGGAACTTGCCGAAAGGCCGCGGCGTCTTGCCGTCGCCCATCTGGTCGAACCACAGGTCTTGCGAGTTCTGCAAAAACGTCACCAGCGGCTCTTCAAGAAACGGCAAAGCGCAATACGTCGGGCCGTAACTGTTTTGAATCCACCAGGCGCCCCAGGTCGGCCCTTCCACCAGCCCGTTCCAGGCGGGCGTGTAAAACATGCCGATGTTCTGGAACTCGGGATCAGGACGGTACATCCGCCGGGCGATGTCGAGCAGTTTCAGGTATTCCGCGTCCCCCTCGCCGTGATAGAATTGGCCGTCGAACCGTTCGCCCGCGCGAGCCGTCGAACTCAAACCGCAGCAGGCGACCAGCAGCGTAGTGCCGCATAACATTCGGCGAAACATGGGGCGGAGCATGGGGTTCTCCTGACGTCGATCGGGGACTGTCCCAATTTTCGCGGCGGACAGAACGTACTGATCAGACATCGCCGTCTTCGCCGCGAAAATGGGACTGTCCCCTTTAGACCACGCACAGTTGCAACCTCCGAAGTCTAACACGCCGCCAGGGGCCTTTGCAAGCGGCTCGGGCCGCGTTAGAGTACAGTGCCATGGCCCGATTTGAGCACGTCTATGTCTTGAACGTGATGTCGGACGACCACCCCGGTATCGTGGCCGCCGTCACCGAGGCGGTAGAATCGCTGGGCGGCAACATCGACGCCTGCAGCCAGACGGTGCTCGGCGGCTACTTCACGTTGATTATGATCGTCAGCGTCCCCCAGCCCATCCAGCCGGAGCGGCTCGTGGAACGGGTGCAAAGCGCCGAGTCGAGGGGGTCCAAGTTCCAGGTGCTCGCCCGCCCGGTGCGACCCCAAGCCGGCGCCGCCGGGCACGAAGCCAGCGAACGGTTCGTGATCACCGCCTTCGGTCGCGACCAGCCGGGCATCGTCCGCCGCTTCAGCCAGTATCTGGCCGGCAAGGACATCAACATTGTCGACCTCTACGGCGACCGCAGCGGCGAGGACTTCGTGCTGATCGGCCAGGTCCAGGTGCCGGTCCACTGGGACATCCGTATGATGCAGGCCGATCTGGAGCAAATGGGCCACGAGCTCGGTTTTACGGTGAAGCTGCAACATGAAAACATCTTCGTGGCCACCAACCAGTTGCGGCTCACCCCCAGTCCGTCTTGAGAAAAGGCCACTGCCAGCCAATCCCTCTCCCCATGCTCCGAACCGACGAGATCCTCTCGACTATTCAGATGTTGCATGCCGAGCACCTCGACGTGCGTTCGGTCACGCTGGCCTTGAGCCTGGAAGATTGCGCCGCCCCGAATATCGAGCATCTCTGCCGCAAGGTGCGGCAGAAGATTGCCTCGCGGGCCAGCCGGCTGGTGGAAGTCTGCGATCGGGTAGGCGCCAAGTACGGCATCCCGGTAATCAACAAGCGGCTGGCCATTTCGCCGGCCGCCTCGCTCTTGGCCGGACACGGCCAGGCGGCGGCCGTCCAGTTGGCCAGGACGCTGGACCAGGCGGCCGACGAGTGCGGGGTGGACTTCGTGGGCGGCTTCACCGCCCTGGTGCAGAAAGGGATTACCGCCGGCGATCAGACGGTGATCCAGGCCCTGCCCGAGGTGCTCTCGCAGACGCGGCGGGTGTGCGCGTCGGTCAATCTGGCCAGCCGGCGGGCAGGCATCAACATGGATGCCGTGGGCGAAATGGGCCGCGTGATCCTGCGGATCGCCAACGCCACCGCCGTTGACCGCGGCTTCGGCTGCGCCAAGCTGGTGGTGTTTGCCAACATCCCTGAGGACAACCCCTTCATGGCCGGGGCCTACCTGGGCTCCGGCGAGCCGGAGGCGGCGGTCAACATCGGCGTTTCCGGCCCCGGCGTGGTGTGCAGCGCCCTGAAACGCCGCCTGGCCTTGGCCGGGAAAGCGAGGAGGGTGGGGGCCGTCCCGGTTTTCGCGGCGGGCACGGGGGCTGTCCCCTTTGGCCCTAGCAGCGGGACCGCCGCTCTCGTCCAAAAGCTGACCCTCGGCGATCTGGCCGAGGAAATCAAGATCACCAGCTTCCGCGTCACCCGGGTCGGCGAGCTGATCGGCCGCGAAGTAGCCGCCGAATTGGGCGTTGCCTTCGGCATCGTGGACCTCTCGCTGGCTCCCACGCCGACCGTCGGCGATAGCATCGGTGAAATCCTCAAAACCTTGGGCATCGAGCGGATCGGCGCCCCCGGTTCCACCGCCGCCGTGGCCATGCTGAACGACGCCGTAAAGAAGGGCGGCCTGTTCGCTTCAAGTTCGGTGGGCGGGCTGAGCGGGGCGTTCATCCCGGTCAGCGAAGACGCCGCCCTGGCCGACGCGGTGGCCCAAGGACACCTCGTCCTGGAGAAGCTGGAGGCGATGACCAGCGTCTGTTCGGTCGGTCTCGACATGATCGCGATCCCCGGCGACACTCCGGCCGAAACCATTGCCGCCCTCATTGCCGACGAGATGGCCATCGGGGTGATCAACGACAAGACCACTGCGGTGCGGTTGATACCCGTGCCCGGCGCCAAGGCGGGCGAGGTAGTGGATTTTGGCGGGCTGTTTGGCTCCACGCCGGTGATCGACGTCCGCAACGCCGCGGCCAGCCAAGCCTTCGTGCGTTTCGGCGGTCGAATCCCCGCCCCCATCCAGGCGCTGCGGAACTAAAAAGGCGGGATCGCAGCCAGCCGGTCAACCCGGCCCGGCGGGTGGGAAAGATGTGACACTCGGAGCTATTGCGATCGACCCTTGTGCTGTCGGCGAAGGTGAAGGTCATTCTACGTTTGGCACTCAGTCCGCTGGCCTTCCAGTCCTTTTCTGGAAGAAGGGTATAAACGGCCCTGCTGTCCACGAGGAAATTCACGGCCGTTTTCTTTCTTGTCGTGGCCCGGCGGTCAAGTCACTACTGGACTCGTCTGACTTGAAGAGCCAGGCGCAGCGTCTCCTGGATAACCTCTCTCCCTTTCGACGTATTGCCTTGCGGTTCGAGCGGCGTAGGATATCGGCGTAGGCGCAGCCCGTCGAAGGGCAGAACCTTATCACATCGTCAAAATCGTGCGGCAAGGATCGGAAGACATCCCCTGCCAATCCGGGCGAACGGCTTTCCTGGAGAGCCGTCCGCATGACAACGCCGATGCAAGCTCGACCTGAAAAGCATGTCGCCGTGCTCCGCTTCTATGCCCTGGCGGTACTGGTGGGGATTGTGGCCGGTCTGGGGGCGATTATTTTCCGCGGGCTGATCGGGCTGTTCCATAATTTGCTCTTTCTGGGGCATCTTTCGGTGCTCTATAACGCCAACCTTCACACGCCGGCCGGTCCCTGGGGACCGCTGGTGGTCCTCGCGCCGGTGGTGGCAGCGGTGGTGGTGGTGTTTCTGGTGAAGAACTTTGCCCCCGAAGCCAAGGGGCACGGGGTGCCCGAGGTCATGGAGGCGGTCTACTACAACCGAGGAATCATCCGTCCGGTGGTGGCGGTCATCAAATCGATCGCCTCCTCCCTGTCGATTGGCAGCGGCGGGTCCGCCGGCCGCGAGGGGCCGATGATTCAAGTCGGGGCTTCGTTCGGCTCCACCCTGGGACAATGGATTGCGATGCCGCCGTGGCAGCGGATCACCCTGATCGCCGGCGGGGCGGGCGGCGGGATTGCCGCGTCGTTCAACACGCCGGTGGGCGGTCTCCTGTTCGCGGTCGAGATCATCATGCTCGAGCTCAGCGCCAGGACGCTGGTCCCGGTGGCCATCGCCACCGTCACCGCCACGTACGTCAGTCGGCTAGTCTTCGGCAATTACCCATCTTTCATCATTCCCCAGTTGCAGTTGCCCGGCGTTCGGGCGACCAATCCGTGGATCCTCCTTTCCTATCTGGGGTTGGGGACGGTGATGGGCGGAGCGGCCACCCTGTTCATCAAGTGCCTTTATGGCTGCGAGGAATTCTTCGAACATCGTGTGCCCGCCAACTATTATGTCCGTCACGTGGGGGCCATGCTCTTGGTCGGCGTCATGTTCTACTGCATGTGGCGGTTTTTCGGCAACTATTACATTGAGGGTGTAGGCTACGCAACGGTTCAAGACGTGTTGACGGGCTCGCTTTCGATCCCCTGGCTGTTGCTGTTGCTGTTCGCACTGAAGTTGTTCGCTACTTCGCTGACGCTGGGATCAGGTGCATCCGGCGGTGTCTTCTCGCCGGCGTTCTTCATGGGCGCCACCATGGGCGGGGCCTACGGAGTGGTCTTAGGACGGATCTTTCCCGGCCTGCCAATCAACCCGCCGGCGTTTGCCGTGGCTGGGATGGCCGGCATGGTCGGGGCGTCCACCGGGGCGGCGGTGGCGGCCATCGTCATGATCTTCGAGATGACCCGCGATTACAATGTGATTATTCCCATGACGATCACGGTGGCCCTGGCCTATGGCCTGCGGACGGTTCTCTCCAAAGAGAGCATCTATACCATGAAACTCTTCTTGCGCGGCCGGCACATTCCGCAGACCCTCCAGGCCAGTGTCGGGCACGTGAGACTTGCCAAGGAGGTCATGCGATCGCGGGTAATCGCCCTGGACGCCGCCACCACCCTGGAGGCGTTCGCCAAGATCGTCCGGCAACACCCGGTCGACAGCTATTTTCTGGTCCATGAAGGCCAGCGAATCCAAGGGGTTATCGGCCATGAAGCGGCGGCGGCCGCCTTGGACAATCCGCGGGCGGCCAGCACCGTGGGGCAGATTGCGGACCCCAGATACACCGTGGTTACGGAGAACGCCACCCTGGCGGAGGTGTTGGCCGGCATGAGCGCCCAGGGGACATCGGCGTCCTTAATCGCCGCCACCCAGACTCCGCTGGTTTCGGAGGTGCTGGGAATCATCGCCGACCGCGAATTGGCGGAAGTGATGATCGGCTCGATCGACCTGTTTCGGGATTGACCAGGCTGGCGGCGGCTTGGTCGCCCGTGTGTTCCAGGTACTTGGCATAGTAACCATTCACAGGGCAACTGTCCTTCTGACAAGCATATTCCCGGCTTGTGGGCGGAAGAAGACGTTCACTGATTTCTAGGCGCTGTTAGCGGCCGCAGGCAGGCGGCATCTTGGCGAGAACGGAGAAATTGGGCGGTTGGTGATCCAGCGATGAAGACGGTCCCCGTCGGAGATCACTGCGGCACGCAGTTGAAGGATCGCTTCCCCCGAAGACCCATCATTCCAGAACTTTTCCGTCCCTTTGACCCGCTTGCTGATCTGTTTGACCA
>JAJYGU010000460.1 GCA_021784975.1 Planctomycetota bacterium | reverse complement strand
GTTGGTTCCGACGATTAACTTCGGCAAAGGATCCTTGCGGTCGGGCCAATACAGCTCGCACAGCGCCGTAGCCTCTCCGGCCAGGCGGACGCGCGGTGGAATTTTCAGCGTGCCGGTGATCAGATACCGCCCTCGCGGCACGAACACCGTTCCGCCCGTTGCGCCTGCTGCGGCGATCGCCTTCTGGAAGGCCTCGGTCTGGTCCTTGACGTCGTTGGCAACCGCGCCGTAGTCGGTCACGTTGTGCGTCGGCCCGATCCAGGGAGCAACGGGCGTGCCCACGGCGATCGGCCCGGCCGCCACCCACCCGCCGACCCCACCGAGACCGTTATGCGCGTAAACGGTATACAGTCCTGGCGCCGTCCCAGCCGGTATGGTCCCCGCCAGCGCATAGGGCGTGCGGCTCCCCGGCCCTGACATTTCCAGGGGAACGAACTTCCCCTGCCTACTCATCAGTCCGAGTTGGGCCTGCCCATCGAAGTCGAGGCAGACACCGAAGACGCGCACCCTCCCGCCCGGCGGCACCGGATCGGTCCCGTCTGCCTGGGTCCAGAACACGTGCGGGAGGTTCAGGACAACCGAGTTCGCCCCACCCGCGACCCGGCAGTAGTACAAAGACTCGGGCGCGTCGGCCGGAAGCAAGAATTTGATCGATTCGGACCCTGTTTGTAGCGGCTTGATTCGCGTCCATGGCCCTGCCTCCGGCTGACGCCCCGGCAACGGCGTCCCCGCATTTCTACGCGGCACAGCCGCCAACTCCACCTGGCTCTCGGGAGTGAAACGGGCACCGGTGACCATGACGGTCTCGCCTGGGGCCGCCGGATCGGAGGCCCACAGAATCGTCGCCATTCCCGCCGCGTGCGCGGGGGCCAATTGCAGCAGCAACAGGGCGCCCGAAGCGGCGACTGTCAGCACCGCGTATACCACCGCGGAACGACTCGGCATAAAGGACCTCCCTAAGGGGCGCATATAGACATCGAAGGCCCAGTTCCGTGCGGGTGGACCGTAACTGGATCCAGCATGTCCCATTGACGCTCAGCCTGGCACCGATCCAGGCTCGTTTGGCAATTCATCTTACCACGACGTCGCCCCGCAGCCAGCCCCCGGAGTGGTTCCCGCAGTTCGGTGGGAGACTCGTGGACCGGCTGGCCCCCGACGGTTGCTCGCTCGGGGCCGCCCGGTCCATCTTCCGTGCTGCGCAATGACCAACCGGCCGCGGCAAAATTCTTGCGGGCCGGCAACCGGCGCGGTAGGATCGTGGCCGGTTGATCGCTGCGGCTCGGGGCGGTCGCCCAGGGCATTCGCGGTCAAGTTCACTTCAATCAAAGGGAGGACACAAGTCATGCAACGGGCTCTGATCGCAGTCGGAACCGCTCTGCTGCTGACCCTCGGGCTCCTCAACCCGGCGGCGGCGGGGCTCAAGGTGGGTGTGGCCACGGCCGATATCACCCCGCCCATCGGCGGCAAGATGGGCGGCTACACCGCGCGGGGCGACCACGTCTCTCAAGGCGTTCACGACCCGCTCACCGCCCGCGTCCTGGTGCTCGACGACCAGAAACACTCGCTGGCGCTGGTGACGCTCGACCTGGTGGGTCTGCCGACCGAGGCGATCTCAGCCATCCGCCAGAAGGTCAAGGCGCGGACCCACGTCGATTTGGTGATGGTCATGTGCAGCCACACCCACTCCGGCCCGGACGGCGACCCCAACTTCCCCTCCCAAGAGAAATCCTGGCTGGCCGGGGCCATCCAGCGGATCGCGGAAACGGCGGCCACGGCCTACCAGGCGCGAACGCCGGCCGCCTACGGCGTGGCCAAGGGCGAAGCCCGCGAGGGACACAATCGCCGCATGGTGAACCCTGACGGTACGGCGACCATGTTCTGGCGGAACGAGAAGCGGGAACCAACCTCCCCGGTGGATTACCAGGTGGGCGTGATCCATTTCCGCACCGCCGACGGCAAACCGCTGGCCACGCTGGTCAACTTCACCTGCCATCCGGTCGTGTTGGGGCCGGAGAACCTTCTAATTTCGGCGGATTATCCGGGCGTCCTGCGATCGGTGGTGGAAAAGCAGATCGGCGGGACCTGCCTGTTCGCCCAGGGCGCCTGCGGCGACATCAACCCCTTCATGGACAAGTCGGACCCGGCCAAGGGCGCCTACCAGGAGATGGAAAAGATGGGCCGCACCGTCGGCCGGGAGGTCGTCCGCGTGCTCAAGACCATCAAGATGCACGAACCGGGCGAGGGCAACCTGACCCTGCACGACGAAGTCATTCCCCTTCAACTCCGCTGGAACATCAAGGACCCGGAGGTAATGGCGGCCCTCGAGAAACACTACGGCAAGGTCTTGGTCCGGATGTATCTGAAACGCTTCAAGCCGCCCCTGCAGGGAGACCTGACCACGGTCACCCTCGGCAAAGACCTGGCGATCGTGGGCGTGCCGGGCGAGTTTTTCGTCGCACACGGGCTGAGCCTCAAAGCCCGCAGCGCGATCCCCAACACCTTCTTGTTCGGCTACTGCAACGGCTTTCTGGCCTACTTCCCCACCATCAACGCCGCCTGGCAGGGCGGCTACGGGGCGAGCGAGGCCACTATCGTCGAGGTTGGCGCGGGCGAGAAGTTCATCAACCACGCTCTAGTAAACCTGTACTACCAGACCGGCCGGCTGCACCGCGTGCCGCAGTTCTAGACCCTTCAACCAGCAAACGTAAGGAGTGCGGTGATTCATCACCGCTTTTCCGAGCCGCGAGGAAGAACGATGTTCAGGTGAATCCGGCACGTCGTCCAAGTTGCGGAATGCGCTGAAAAAGCGGCAATGAATTGCCGCACTCCATAGAAAGCCCACGTGTTTAAAGCCCACATGTTTATGATCTGGAAGGTAGACGTCTTTTGGTAACCACGGCCGTGATCTTCGACATGGACGGAGTCTTGGTCGACTCCGAGCCGGTGATTAACGCCGCCGCCATCCGCGGCCTGGCGGAGTTTGGCATCCAGGCGCGGCCCGGGGATTTTCAACCGTTCGTGGGCGCCGGCGAAGACCGCTACGTGGGCGGGGTGGCCGAACTGCACGGCAAGGTCTACATCCCGGCGATGAAACGCCGCACCTACGATTGGTACCTGAAGTTGTTGCCGGAGATGGGCAAGGCATTCCCTGGCGCGAAGAAGCTGGTGGACCTCTTGCGCCGACACGGTATTGCCTGTGCGGTAGCCTCCAGCGCCGACCGGATCAAAGTCGAGGCCAATCTGACGACGGTTTTGGGAGTCCCCTTGGACTGGTTTGCAGTCCTTGTTAATGGCGAAGACGTGGTCCGGCGAAAGCCATATCCCGACATTTTTCTGGAGGCGGCCCGACGCCTGGATGTGCCGGCCAAGAAGTGCTGTGTGCTCGAAGACGCCGTCAACGGCGTCCAGGCGGCCAAGGCCGCCGGCATGCGCTGCGTCGCAGTGGAAACCAGTTTCCCCCGCGCCACCCTGGCCGCCGCTGGGGCGGACCTTGTGCGGCCGACGATTGCCGAAGTCACGCCGGACGACCTGCTGGCGAACGAGTGATCTCGCGTAGCGGCTTACCTGGCCGCGACCGCCTCGGCCCGGTCTGCGACCCCGCAGACGCCTTCTTGCCGGGCGCAGGCCGCGCAGCAATACGTGACTCCATTCTGCTCAACCCCGTGCCCGACGACCTTGCAGCCGCAATGCGCGCAGGACGGGGCCAAAGCGTGGATCGCGCACTCGAAGCTGTCGAAGGTGTGCGAGCGGCCTTGGCTGGTGACCGAGAAACACTTGTCATACTCGTTGCCACAGACTTCGCAAACGGCCATGACCTTCTCCTTTCCTGGTTCCCGGGTAGTGGAAACATCACGGGCATTCTATGCCCGAACGGCCGCCGGGCAACGAGTGGCAGACTAGACGGCTTCGGCAGCGGTTCAGCATTTTGTACGCCCGCCCGCTCGACGACGAACTCGGCTTGGCGGCTCAGGTGGAAGCTCCGTTCCCCGCCGCAGGTCAACGCCCCTCGCCATCACCTGTGTCGGCGTACCCCACTCTATAAGGTGGTGCAGTGGTTCCCCACGAAAGATTTTGAAGATTTTGAGTTCTGGTCTTGTTATCTCGGCATCGCTGATTATGCTCAATAAGATAGGTAGTATCGGCAATATGCGTAGTTATTTTGCGCCACCAGAAGAGGCGTGAAAGACCAAATACACAAGACTTTGTCGCAGCACCACTGTTTTAGATTGTCGCGAGGTCGGTGAATGTTTGCAGCAACGCTTTTCAGTTCGTTACGGCGGAATCGTGCCAAGAAATCCCCGCGGGGCCTTCTCGTTCGGGGTCGGCCGCTGGCCGTCGAGCCGCTGGAGGATCGCACGCTACTGAGCGTGGTGCAGTTGAACCCCGTTTCGCATCTTAGCGGGTACGCCGGTCCCCAGGTGCAGCAGTCCGTCACCGTGTCGCCGCGCGGCCCAACTCTGCCCAGCAGTTACGACTTGCGGACTCTCAACGATGTCACCTCGGTGAAGGACCAGGGGAGCTACGGGACTTGCTGGACCTTCGCCACCTACGGATCGCTGGAAAGCTCGATCTTGATGGCCGGCGGACCGACCACCGATTTCTCCGAAGCCAATCTGGCGAACACCGCCGGCTTCGATTGGGGGCCCAATGACGGCGGCAACTCGTACATGAGCGAAGCCTATCTGAGCCGCTACAGCGGCCCGATCAACGAGTCGGCCGACCCCTACAGCAACGTCGACCAGCCCGACTCGGTGAGCGGACCGGTCCAGGACTACGTGCGCGAGATGCTGCGGTTCGACACCACCGTCAACAGCATCGATCAGATCAAGACCGCGATCATGACGGATGGGGCCCTCTACACGACCATGTATATGGACCCCGCCTACTACGATTCGGCCAGTTACACGTATTACTACAACGGCAAGGCAGCCACCAACCACGCCGTGACCGTGGTGGGCTGGGACGACAACAAGGTCACTGCCGGCGGCACGGGCGCCTGGCTGATCAAGAATAGCTGGGGGACCAGTTGGGGCGACGGGGGCTATTTCTGGCTCTCGTACCAGGACGCCGCCGCCTGCAAGACGTTTGAATCGTTCGGCAGCGCGGCGTCGGCCAGCTCCGTGTCCGAGGATTACAATTGGGCCAGCTTCGGCGACGTGGGCGAGATCAGCGCCTCCTACGCCATGAGCGCCTTTACGGCCGACGCCAACAGCCTCTTGAAGTCGGCGGGCTTCTTTACCGAAGCCGACAACGCCGCCTACACGGTCTCGGTCTATAGCACCTTCTCCGGCGGTCAATTGTCGGGCCTGTTGGCGACCACCAGCGGCACCGAGGCCTATGCCGGCTGGCACACCGTCGATTTGCCCTCTTCGCTATCGCTTGCGCCCGCCACGAAGTTCTACCTCAGCGTGAGCCTCACCAACGGCGGGTCGTATCCAACCGCGATCTCTTACGCGGCGCCGGGGTACGATTCCTCCTGCACAGCGAGCCCCGGGCACAGTTACTACAGCAGCGACGGGACCACCTGGACCGATCTGACGACGTTGCAGCCGACCGATAGCGCCTGCATCGCCGCCCTGACGGTGGTGACCACTCCGCCGACGGTTACCAGCCCCAACATCACCCTCAGCGGCGCTAGCGGGACCGGCGGCACGTTCCGGACGGGAGATACGGTGACCGCCACCTGGAACAACTCGGCCAGCGGCGACAACGATCCAGGGATCACCGCGGCCACTATGGATTTCAGCCAATTCGGGGGCGGCTCCAGCGTGGCGGCCGTGGACCACGGCGATTTTTGGACGGCAACCTACAAGATCACCCAAGGCTCCATCGACGGCGCCAACGCCAGTGTGCTGGTAACCGCCACCAATGCCGCCGGGGCGACCACCACGGCGGGCCCATCGGCCCTCGTTGACAACCAGCCCCCGGTGGTGAGCGATGCGTTCATCACCATTATCAGCACGGGAAGCGGGCCGAACGGCTCCTATCGGGCAGGCGACCGGCTGACGATCGAGTGGGACAACTCCGCCAGCGGCGACCACAACACCGACCTGGCAAGCAGCAACCCCGTTACCGTCGATTTCAGCCAGTTCGGCGGCAGCAGTACGGTGGCGGCCTCCGACAATTCGGATTTCTGGACGGCCAGCAGCACCATCACGGCCTTCTCTCCAACCTCCCAGTCGGTGGTGGTCACCGCCACGGACCAGGCCGGAAATGTGACCAAGACCAGCTACACCACGAGTCTTACCGTAACCCCGGTCGCCACGACCACCGCCATCAGCCTCAGCTCGCAGGCGATCACCTACGGTCAGAGCGACACTTTCACCGCCAACGTCCAGGCCGCCGGATTGAGCTCTTCATCGCTAGTCGGCAGCGTGCAGTTCTATGTCGACGGCGCCGCCGTCGGTCCGGCGAATCCGCTGGTGCTCGGGAAAGCAACCTGGACCGACCCGTTAGTGACCGCCGGTAATCACTCCGTATATGCCGTGTACACCAGCGGCAGTCCCGCGCTGTTCAGCAGCAGCCATTCGTCGCTGGCCTCGTTGGGCGTGGCCAAGGCGATGTTGACGGTGGCGGCCGACGCCAAGACGATGGTCTACGGCGCTCCTGTCCCAACCCTAAGCTATACGGTGACCGCGGGTTGGGTCGGCCCTGGCCCCTCCACGCTGGTCAGCCCGCCGGCCCTGTTCACCGCCGGCAAGTCGACCAGCCCGGTGGGGCAGTACACCATCTTCGTTTACGGCGGTTTCGATCCGAACTACACCTTCACCTATGTCACCGGCAAGCTCACCATCAGCCCGGCGGTGCTGACCATCACCGCCCAGAGCTCGACGATGGTCTACGGATCGGGAGCCCT
>JAJYGU010000114.1 GCA_021784975.1 Planctomycetota bacterium | reverse complement strand
ACGATGATCGAAGTCGCGTCCCACAAGCCGAGCTGCCGGCGCGGCACACTTGCCGAACGTAGGTCAGCGGCCATCGGCGGTGGTTGCATGGTTCTGCCCCGCTGGACGGACGGCCAAGAAACGTCTAGAATGACCGCCAAGGTGGCCAAGGGCTTGTAGGGCGAGGGGAGCCGTCCCCTCCAGGGAGTATAGCATGGCGAAGAAGGAAGAAGCGATTGAGGTCGAAGGCACGGTGACCGAGGCTCTGGCCAACACCCGCTTTCGTGTCCAGTTGGAGAGCGGACACACGGTGATTGCCCACGTGGCCGGCCGCATGCGGAAACATTTCATTCGCATTGTGCCCGGCGACCGCGTTCGGGTGGAGCTCTCCCCCTATGATCTCACCAAAGGCCGCATCACCTTCCGCGAGCGTTGAGCCTCCCAGATACCCTTCACGCTCCACGTGCGAATCTTCCCCGGCGTTCGGGCGCGCCACCCGGGGAGACTTCACCCCGTAATTCTTCCACGCGCCGTTAGTCGAGGAAGCCGACCAACTCTTGGCTGCGGCTGGGCTGCTGGAGCTTGCGGACCGCCTTGGCCTCGATTTGCCGAATCCGTTCGCGGGTGACCTTGAAGATGTGCCCGACCTCTTCCAGTGTGTAGCTGTAGCCGTCGCCCAGGCCGTAGCGGAGCTTGATGATCTCGCGTTCGCGGTAGCTCAAGGTCTTCAGCACCTTGCCGATACGGTGCCGCAACATGCCGTGGGTGGCCCCGGTGGCCGGGCTCTTGGCGGCGCCGTCGGGCAGCAGATCGCCAAAATGGCTGTCTTCGCTGTTGCCCACCGGCCGGTCGAGGCTGATCGGGTAGCGGCTCATGGCCAGCACCCGGCGTGCCTCGTCGACGCAAGTCTCGCTGGCGGCGGCCGTCTCTTCGATGGTCGGCTCGCGGCCCAGCTTCTGCAGCAGGCTCCGCGACACGTTCCGCACCCGCGACATCGTCTCCACCATGTGCACCGGGATGCGGATGGTGCGGCTCTGGTCGGCCACCGCACGGGTGATGGCCTGGCGAATCCACCAGGTGGCATAGGTGCAGAACTTGAATCCGCGGCGGTACTCGAACTTGTCGACCGCCCGCATCAATCCCGCGTTGCCTTCCTGGATCAAGTCCAGAAAACTCAGCCCGCGGTTGCGGTACTTCTTGGCGATGGACACCACCAGCCGCAGATTGCCTTCCGACAGACCGCGCTTGGCGGCCTGATATTGGGCGTAGATGCCTTTGAGGTATTGGACCCGCTTGCGGAGGCTGGTCGGCGACTCCTGGGTCCGCCGCAGCAAGTCGCGGTACTCGGTGACCCAGGGTTGACGTTGTTTGCCATGCCCTTTGCCGCCGGCATGGTGCTCGCGAATCCGCTGGCGCAGCTCGTCGATCCGGCGGCTAAACTCCTCCAGGGTCTGGATCATCGGTTCGATCCGCTGGGTGCGCAAGCCCAGCTCTTCGACCAGCCGCACGGTGCGGCGGCGGCGGCGTCCCAGCCGCCGCCAGGCGGCCCGCCGCTCGGCCGGGGACCGCGACTTGCTGGTGGCCAGATTGTAGTCCCGCTTGTTGCGCTTCAGCAGCGTCTCCAGGGTGCGGAGATTGTGCGGCAGCCGCCCCAGGATCTGGTGCTTTTCGAGCTGATCGGTTACCGATACCTGCACGGTGCGGTCGAAGGGCAACTCGCCTTCATGCACCCGGCGAAGGACCTTCACGGCGGTCTGCATCACGTAGTCGCACTCCAGCACCTTGTGCCGGAACCGCGCCCGCGTCAACTCGATCTGCTTGGCCAGGGCCACCTCTTGCTGTCGGGTCAGCAGCGAGATCTCGCCCATCTGGGTCAGGTACATGCGGACCGGATCGTCTGACCAGGACTCGTCGTCGGTGACTTCGGCGAACAGGTCGTCGGCGTTGGCATCCAGTTCGGGATCGTGCTCTTCGTCGTCCTCCAACACGACGCCATCCAGATCATCGTCGGCCTCCAGCACCTCGACCGGATCTTCCACCAACTCCAGGGCGTCTTCGGTACGATCCAGCGATTCGTCGTCCAGGCTGTCCAGAAGTGCGTCGTACAAGATTCTTGCTCCTCACGTCTTTACCCAAGCAGGACTGGCTCGACAAAACGCAGATGCCATTATCCTACAAGCGCTGGCCAAAAGCCAAAAAATTCTACCACCGAATTCCCACAGTGCGACCGCCAGTCGCCATTTGGCAAGGGATTCTACCTGCGCCGAGAATGCACGCCCTTTAGGCCGCCGAAACGTCCCAGAATCCATCCCAGCGGCCAGTGGCTGGGCCGCTCCTCCCCACTCTGAACACTCCCGCACGGCCCGCGGGCTTCTCCCGCGGCACCGGAATCTGGTACGCCGACATCGCACCAAGTTATCAGATCGCCGACCGTTTTTCGGAGTCGTGCCGCAGCATCACTCCGCCGGTGGCACCATCGCCCCCAGGCCCTTGATGCTCAGAATGTCGCACTGCCACAGGTTTCATTGTAGCCAATAAAGTTCAACCGTCCAGTTACCAATTAAAAAAACGTTAGAATTTGGTTGGGGATGAGGCTGATGTTTGTTAATATGCATAATCTGGGCGCTGTAGGAAATATAAATGGCGATGTCCCGTGTGGGGTGGGCGTCAACCGCGGCAAGTCCCTTTGGTCGGCTCCCAATCGTGGTAGCTCAGCCGATTGCCTCGCCAACTGCCCGCGCATCGGATACACTGCAAAAGGCGGCAAGGAGGCTGGCCGCCCGCCCTCTGTGAAGTCAAGGGCGCGAGCGTTCCGTAAGGCGATATAGCTGCCGCGGCCTGAATTGAAACAAACCGTTGCCACCGGAGGGGGGGGCATCGTTTTCAGGCATAAGCCCCATAACATTATGCAGCCGCCCGGCGCGGACCCGGTCTCGTTCCTGCGGAGGATGTTCGAGTGAGTGCCAAGTATCAGCTACCCTGTGCGTGCGGCCGTAGCGTGGCGATTGAGCCAAAGCAAGCTGGCGAGTCGGTCGTTTGCGAGTGTGGCGCCGTCCTGTTGGCCCCAACGATGCTGAAAATGGCCACCCTGGAAGTGGCCTCGGAGGAGCCGGCCCTCGCGCCGTCGAAGATCGGTCCATGGGGTGGGGGACAACGAATGGAGTTGCTGGGGGGCGTGCTGCTGGTGGCCGCTACCACCCTGGCCATCCTGGCCGTCTTGCTCTTGCGCCCGGTCTCACGCTATGAAGCGGTTGGGCCCGAGAGAATCCATGAGTCCTTCCAGCACCTTTCGCCGTGGCAGAGTTGGCGGGCGTGGGAGAGCATGAAGATCGGAATCGACCCGCGTCCCGACAAGCGATATGTCAGGCAGTCGCGGAACTATTTTAGCGGCCTGGGGGTAGCCGCCGTGCTGGCCATTGCCGGCGTGGGCTTGGTGGTCGAGGGGATGCGGGTAGCCAAGGGCAAGCGCGGTTGGATTGGCTAGCCGGGGACTGTCTCAGTTTTTGCGGCAGGAGGCCACAAAACAGGGGACTGACCCGCTTCGCACACTCGTTGGCAATAACAACTCCGCACTTGCGGGTCGTAGCTAGTTGGGCGGCGCGGCCGGCCGTTGGCGCCTGAGATTGTTGAAGATTCTCGTGAAAGCCGGCCGGGAAAAGTGCCGATAGTGTTGGTGAACCCGCTACACGAGATCGAACTTCTCGCTTGGTATTCCGACGGAGGTGCCAACCCATTCGCGTGAGCCGAGATCACGAGACGGCCGGTGCAGAAGCACCCCGGATCTCCGCTCTTCTCGCAGCGACGCATCCAGTCGCAATCGGCGAGGAGTTTGAGCCTTAAGCCGCCGCGTCTCCGCAGCAGAGACCCGGCGGTTTTCTTGTTGTTGCGCCCCTCGGCATTGCCGGCTTGCCCAAAAAGCCGTTCTCGGGATATACTATGTGGATACGGCCAGCCGGAGGATGTTATGACCAAGACGCTCATTCGCCACGGCAACAGCTTGGCGTTGGTGATCGATAAGCCGATCCTGGAGATGCTGGGCATTTCGGCGGACACGCCGCTTGAGGTCACCACCAACGGCGACGCATTGCTGGTTTCGCCCGTTCGCGACAAGGCCCGGCAGAAGAAGCTGCGAGCCTCGTTGGACAAGATCAATCGGAGATTTGGCAACGACCTGAAACGCCTGGCGGAGTAAGAAAGGACGCCGGACTTCCTCAGCGTCGAGGACGTGCTAAGTCTTCATGCCGATCAGGTCGCGTTGTACGGTGGCGAGCATGGGGTGCGCGACTTGGGCTTGTTGGAGTCGGCCGTTGCCCAACCAAGGGCCACCTTTGGCGGTAACTTCTTGCACAAAGACCTGTTCGAAATGGCAGCGGCATACCTATTCCACATAGTTCAGAATCATCCGTTTCTGGACGGGAATAAACGGACGGGCGCGGTGGCGGCACTTGTTTTTCTGGACTTCAACAGCATCGAAATCAACGTCCCGGAGGGAAGTCTTTACGACCTGACAATCTCGGTGGTGACCGGGCAAACTGGCAAGCCGCAGATCGCTGACTTCTTCCGCAAGATGGCTCGGTAGCCGGCAGTAGATCAGCCACGGCGCACGCGACAACAGGGGAGACATACACTGGGCATCGTCACACAGGATGTGGTTGCACCACACGGCTGTCTGCCTAGCCTATGTGGCTTTCGAGGTTTGTCGTGAGCCATTACCAGTACACCGTCCAGCAAGTATTCACGATCTACGGCCGGGGCATTGCACTGGTTGGATTCGTCGCGGAATACTACAAGTCCTTTCACTTTGGCGATCGAATCGAAGTTAAACGTCCAGATGGTTCGGTGGTATGCGCCGAGATCAAAGGCGTGGAATACCCGCCGAGCGTGAAGCCGCTGGGAAAACGCCCCGAAAACACGCGGTACGGCGTGATTGTGGACCTCCCGATCGAAGAAGTCCCCATGGGCTCGGAGGTGTGGCTCTGCGGGATCGCTCGATGCGGCGTGTTATGCAATCAGCGTGTAGCTCCCCTCACCCTGCCCTCTCCCGAAGGGAGAGGGGACTCTTGTTAGCCTACTTCAGAAATAGTCGCCCGATCGGGACGATCTTCACGTCTTTCGCTTGAACCTTCAGCGGGAAGACGCTGATCTCGCGGTCTTCGGCCAGGATCTGCGGCGGCTTGGCCGTCGCGTAAGTGATCGGGCTGGGCGCGTCGGCCACCAGTGCTGCCTTGAGCGCTTGGGCGTCCTTGGTGACGAAGACGATTTGTAGGTTCTCGTACTGCCAATACTTCTTAATGGCCGCGTTCACTTCGTCCAGCGTCACCTGGTCCATCATGCGGTGGAACAGATCGAGATGGCTCCCGTGGATGCCATAAAAATGGTCATCCAGGGCGTAGCCTAGCCGGTCCATCGTGGTGGGGGCCAACTGGAGCACAAACTTCCGCAAGAAACTGCGGGTTACCTGAAACTCGCTCTCCGTCAGCCCGTGATCGACCACCTTCTTCAGCTCCCGCAAGGCTGCCCGCAGGGCGAACTGCCGGGCGGAGTTGGGGACCGGCCGGATCCAAATCTCGAAGATCTGCCGGCGGCGGCAGACATTTACCGGCGGAATCAGCAGTTGCGGACCGTCGGGGAAGTATTCGATATACGAATAGTCGCCGTAGTTCAGCCCGCGCAGCTCGCGAATCACTTCGTACAAATGGCTGGACTGGTCGCGATGCTGGCCGAGCCACGAGTTGGCCACCGCCAAGGCATACCACTCCTTCGTGCCGCGGAGCACGTTGATGGGGAAGCCGGCGCTAATGGCCGTGGCCGAGATGTTTTTTTCGACGATGGTGACCTGGCGTCCATCAATGGGCGCAGGCTTCGGTGGCGGCACCACCGGGCTGGAGCCCGACGGCAGGGCGGCCAAGTCGTGGCGGAGGGCATCCAGGGTTTGCTGATCGTATCCGCCCCCGAGGCCGACGACCACGTTCTCGCGCGTGAAGTGGGCGCGATAGAACTCTCTTACCTCGTCGGTGCTGATGCCGCGCACGCTGTCGATCGTGCCGGCTGCCAAATGACCGTAAGGCGTGCCGGCGAAGATCGTGTTATAAAGGACCGCCTTGCCCAACTCCTCGTCGCTGGAATAGCGGAGCGTGTTTTCCAGATAATTGAGCGTCTGGCCCTTGATGCGTTCCAGGTCCTCCTGCTTGAAGGCTGGGCGGAGGACGGCATCCAGCAGCAACGGATAATACTTGGCCAGGTTGTCTTTGTGGACGCGTCCGGAAACAACGGTCATTTCGGCCGTGGTGGAAGCCGAGTAGCCGGCGGCCAAGGGGAACAGGCGATCGAGAATTACTTCGAAGCTGTTGCGGGTAGTGGCGGCGTCGGCCAGCATCGAAGCGGTGATGGAAGCCAGCCCAGCCTTGCCGGGCGGATCGTTCTGCGATCCGACCTTGAACCAGATCCGCAGCGAGATGGTCGGATCGGTCGGCACCGGAAGAAGAACGAATTGATCGGCTGGCAACGGGGCAGAGGGATTAGGGATGACCGATGGGGGCTTGGAGGACGAAGGCTGAGGGCCGAGGGCGGAGGGATGAGCCAGGGCGGAGTTTGGAAGGGGGAAGGATGAAGGTTTTCGTGCTTCCGCCTTGCGCCCTTCGCTCTCCGCCTTGACGACCCCTGACCTCTGATCCCTGACCTCTGGCCTCTGACCCCGACTTGCCTCCTTGGCCTCCTCCAGCAACACGACCGTGCGGTGCTGCGGCACGAAGTATTTTTGGGCGGCGTAGACGATCTCTTGCGGCGTCACCTGGTCGCAGGCCGCGTAGAATCGTTCGACGGCGTTGATTCCCCCGCCGACGGCCACGAAGCGGGCCAGGGCATCGTTCACCTTCTCGGGCGTATCAAGGTCCATCAAGAACGCGTAACGATCGTGCCGCTTCAACTCGTTCAGCTTCCGCACGTCGACCGGCTGGCTCTTGAACTGTTCCAGCGTCTGATAAATCTCGTCGCGCACCCGATCGACATCCGCCGGGTCTTTGACCACCGCCAGGATGCTAAACAGCGACGGATCGCGATTCACCGGGATGTCGCAGGCGAGCGTCTGCACGCGGCGCTCCTGGATCACCAATTTCTGGTAGAGCTTGCTCTGCGGGCCGAAGGCCAGGTCGCCGAGGAGCTGAGCGGCCACGTAGTCGCGGTTGGCCGGATTGAAGGCATCTCCCTTGTAGGCCACCACCAGGATTGGCAAGGTTTGGCCGGGAAAGGGGACCACCGCCGACCGTTCGGCGGTTTGCGGCGGTTCGACGGGAATCCGCGGCTTGACGTAGCCCGGACGCCACCCGCCGTAATATTTCTCTACCAGCCGCAAAGTAGCCTGCGGATCGACGTCGCCGGCAATCAGCAGCACCACGTTCTCCGGCCGGTAATAACGGCGGTAGAAGTCGAGGCTGTACTGATACTCTTGGGGCATGGCCTTGATGTCGGCCTCGAAGCCGATGGTGGTGTGCTTGTAAGGATGCACATCGTAGGCCAAATCCTGCAGCTTTTCGTAGAGCATCTCCATCGGTTGAGCCATGCCGATGCGATACTCGCCGTAGATCGCTCCCGCCTCGGTCTGAAACGCCGGTTTTCCGTAGCTGAGGTTCTGGAAGCGATCGCTCTCGATCTCCACCACCCTTTCCAAGTCCGGCTTGGCGAAGGTCAGGTGGAACATGGTGAAATCGTCGGTCGTTGAGGCGTTGGCCCGCGCGCCGATACTGGTGACGATGCGGTCGTAGACCGGACCGGGATACTTCTTGGTGCCGCGAAACATCATGTGCTCGAAGAAGTGGGCGAAGCCCGACTTGCCCGGCTCGAACTCGTCGCGGCTGCCGGTGCGGACGATGGTGAAATAGGAAACTAGTCCTGGGGCGGGCATGGGGATGGTGACCACCGTCAGCCCGTTGGAAAGGGTGCGTTTCTGATAGGCGTAGGGGAAGACGTTCTCCGCCGGCATCGCCATGTCGGCCCCGAGTAGCACCATGATCATGATCCCGAAGCCGGCCCAAGAACAAGAAATAGTCCGCCTCACTTCTTCTCTTCCTCCGCCGCGCCCTCCATCATGTCGGTCTTTTCCTGGTATTGCTCAGGCCGGGCGCGATCCCGGCGATTGCTGGCCCGCGTCACCACCAACAGCCCGAGCCCGATGCACATCAGAACGATGAAATAGGAGAGGACGTAGTTACCGGCGGGCTCAGCCGGGTTGGCCTGCCCGCCCGGCCCCGCTCTCTGACCTTGTTGCGAGGGCTGACCCGGCGGCGGCACCACGGGGGCCTTTTGGCTAAAGAATATGAGCCATCCGGACAGCATAACCACCACAATCGCAATCTGGATGCCCAACTTGCGAAGACGGGCCATATTCTCCGCTGTCTTCTTGGGGATGAGCTTTCCCATGAGATCACTCCGGTTACTCCAAAATCATAGTCCGCTAAGCCAAGTTCTGCTTGCTCAGCCCGCCCTTGGTCTCGCGGACGTAGCGCGGCACCGCGTAGCCCGGCAGCCGGGCGCGAAGCTCGGCAATCAAGGCGATGCCGGTTGCCACCGGCACCTCGAAGTGGGCCGCTCCGGCCACCGCGTCCAACTGGTGTAAATAGTACGGCATCACGCGGAGGTTGACTAGCCGTTGGCAGAGATCGGCCAAAACGTCGGCCCGGTCGTTGACGCCACGAAGCAAAACCGCCTGATTCAATACGGGCACGCCGCCGCTCACCAGCCGGGCGAAGGCACCGGCCACCTCGTCGTCGATCTCGGCCGGATGGTTGACCTGAACCACCACGAACGGCGAGAGTCGCCCGGTCCGCAGCCATGCCAACAAGTCGTCGTTGACCCGCTGCGGGATCATCACCAGCAGTCGGGAGTGGATCCGAATCCTCCGAAGCTGGGGGATGGCATTGAGTTGCTCTACCAAGCGGGCAAGTTTGTAGTCCGGCAAAGTCAGCGGGTCGCCGCCGCTGAGGATGACCTCGCTAATCGACGGATCGGCGGCAATCGCCTGCAAAGCGGAGTGCCACTGCTCTGCCTGCCCGGTCACGGGTTGATAAGGGAAATGCCGGCGGAAACAAAATCGGCAATGGACCCCGCAAGCCCCTGTTGCAATCAGCAAGATTCGGCCATAATATTTCCGCAGGAGGGCGGAGCTGCCGGCGGATTGGAACTCGTCGAGCGGGTCGGCGAGGTAACCAGCGGCGGGTGTGCGTTCGTCGGCCGAAGGAAGGATTTGCCGCAGCAGAGGATCGTGCGGATCGCCCTTGCGGATGCGTTTCAGAAATGGCTCGGGCACGAGCAAGGGAAAATCGCCGGCTGCCCTTTCGGCTTCGGCCGCCAGGGCCGCGTCCAACCCCAAACGGCGGCACAGCTCGGCCGGACTGCGGATCGCCTCGGCCAAGATAGTCTGCCAATCGGCACGACTGGACCGGCTTGCCGAACAGCAATCGAGCGTCATACTACCCATAAGGGCAAATTCTACCACAACCAGTCCCCCACCGAAAGCAAAACGGGAAGCATCAACGTGGCCAGCTACAGTACCAGCGAGTTTCGCAAGGGCCTGAAGGTCCAACTCGACGGCGATCCCTACATCATGATCGAGTGCAATTTCGTCAAGCCGGGCAAGGGCCAGGCGCTCTATAAGTGCAAGCTCCGCAATCTGCTCCGCGGCACCGTGCTCGATCGCACCTACAAGAGCGGCGACTCGCTGGAGGCCGCCGAAATCGACGAAATCCAAGCCCAATTCCTCTACCGCCAGCAGGACCATTTCGTCTTCATGGACAACGAGTCCTACGAGCAGTATGAGCTGACGGCCGAGCAGGTGGGCGACGCCTGGAAATATCTCAAGGAGGGTATGGTGTGCAGCATAGTGCTGCACAACAATCAGCCCATCACCATGACCCCGCCCAACCACGTGGTGCTGCGGGTGGAATACTGCGAGCCGGGGGCCAAAGGCAACACCGCCACCAACGTCACCAAACCGTGCAAGGTCGACACCGGGGCTGAGTTCCCCTGCCCGGCCTTCGTCGAAATGGGCGATCTCATCAAGATCGACACCCGCACCGGAGAGTATTTGGAGCGAGTGAAGGAGTAGGGGTGGCGGAGCGGGCCGGCACCTGCGTGCTCAACTTGCCGTGGTCGTTTCCCGTCGGGCGGTCGAGGATTCAGAGTGCGGCAGTAGCCACGACAGGGGGATTGCTGGCGTTACGCGTTGTGGGATAATAGCTAATGTATGGGGGCTGAAAGACTCGACCCTCACTGGAGTGCTTCGATGATCGCTTCGATCGACGAAAAAACGCGGAGCGTGACGAATTGGGCTCCGATCAATGGGCGTTGGTCGTTCGAGGGCAGTTCGGCACGATACCTTGGTCCGCCGGGTGACGGCAACCCATTGGGCGTCGTACTGTCCGATCTCTCGATGAGAGACGGCATCGCCACCGTTCGAGTCACCTTCGAATCGACGGAGTTCGACCCCGACCGTCAGACGGCCGCAACGGTAATTCTCGGATACAATGCGCAGCAAAACCGATATGTTCTCGCTCAGTTGGGTGGGTGGGGGAGTGCGTATTCCTTGGGCGAGTTGGACGTGTACGGCAGATTTACCCCTGTCCTGCGAATCGGTTCCTTGGACAACTTGGTGGTCCAACGCCCTTACGACCTTCAAATCGCACAAAAGGGACAGTCGATTCGTCTGGCGGTTGACAGCGTGCGGGTTTTTGAGCACGTTTTGGCGACCCCTTTGCCGGGCAACCAAGTTGGCCTTCAAGCCTTCGGGAAATGCCCTATCCGATTCGACAGCCTCAGTATCGCCGAAACGATGCCACGCCTCTTCGTGGCCATGCAGTTTTCGGAGCCGTTCGAGTCGTTGTTTGAAGAAGTCATTCGTCCGGTGGCTGGCGACGAGTCGTTCGAAGCAATACGTGTCGATTCCATCGCGCGGCCAGGAATCATTTTTCAAGATATCCAGCGTGAAATCTCCGAGTCAAAGGCGGTATTGGCCGAAATCAGTTCTCCCAACAACAACGTCTTCTACGAGTTGGGCTATGCTCACGCGCTGAACAAGCCGACCATTCTTCTCGCCAGGAAAGGGCAAGAGTTGCCGTTTGATATTCGTAGTTACCGGGTAATCTTCTACGACGATTCCATCAGCGGCAAGCCGATTCTTGAAGAGACGCTGAGAAAGCACCTCAAGTCGATATTGCAAGACTCGTAGGTAATCGCCAACAAGCTGCTCGATTGCTTAGAGGTTGTGAATCTTTCAATTCCGTCGTCGTAAGTCGTTATTCGTAGCCGCACGTTTCACCGAGAAATAAGGAGTTACGTCGCCGCAGTCGTTTCTCGGTCGATAGATTCACGTCCTCTTAGCTCTGATCGCCAAGTTCGATTCCGGCAACCTGTAAAGCAGCGAGCGGTACTTCTCAGGGCACCGACGGTGGTACTGCCTTGTCACGGCCAGCACGATGGCAATGCACACACCTAGCACCAATGGAGATTTTCGTCCCACGGCCAGTTGGGACACCTTGCGCTTGCGGGCGGAATTCCTCCGCCGGCTGCGGGAGTTCTTCGACGCCCGCGGCTTTCTGGAGGTGCAGACGCCGATCCTCTCGGCCGATACGGTGGTGGATCGGCACCTGGATCCATTCCGAGTGCAAATCTCCGCTGTCTCGCAAGCGGGAGAGGGGTCGGGGGCGAGGGCGGCTGACAGTGGTCAGAGCCGCGATCCGACTCCTAGTCCCGAGCAAGCTTTCTGCCCTCACCCTAGCCCTCTCCCGGAGAGAGGGGGGACCGTAACTAATCCCCAATCCCTAATTCCCAATCCCTCTCGCTATTGGCTGCAAACCTCGCCCGAGTTCGCCATGAAGCGCCTCTTGGCGGCCGGCGCGGGGCCGATCTACGAGGTGGCGCGCGTCTTTCGCCGGGACGAAATCGGTCCGCTGCACAACCCCGAGTTCACCCTAGTCGAATGGTATCAGCCGGGCGAGTCGTTGGAGCAGGGGATGCAACTGACCAGCGACCTGTGCGAAATGCTGCTCGAGAAAAGGGGACAGACTCCTTTTGCCGGGTGTCAGAAGCTGGCTCGGGACCCGTGTTCGCGTAACATAGGAAAAGGCGTCGCGGCAAAAGGTGCCTGTCCCCTTTTTTCAGCGGGGCCGGCCGAACGCATCAGTTACCGCGAAGCGTTCCTAAAATATGCGGGCCTCGATCCGCATACCGCTGACGCCCGGCAATTGGTCGAAGCGGTCCGAAGGCTGGGCATCGAGGCCCCGGCAACCATGCCGCCCGAGGATCGCGACGGCTGGCTCGATCTGATCCTCGTCGAGCGTATCCAGTCGCACTTGGGCCTCGAACGGCCGACGCTGCTTTACGACTATCCCGCCAGCCAGGCCGCTTTGGCCCGCATCCGCCACGACGATCCGCCAGTGGCCGAACGCTTCGAGTTATACGTGGCGGGCATCGAATTAGCCAACGGCTATAACGAACTACTCGATCCGCAGGAGCTGCGACGGCGCAACGCCGCGGCCAACGCCCAGCGCCGCGCCGAAGAGAAAGAAGCCTTGCCCGAGGAAAGCCGCCTGCTTCAGGCTATGCAGTCCGGCCTGCCGGCGGCCACTGGCGTGGCCCTCGGCTTCGATCGCCTGGTGATGCTGGCCGCCGGCGCCACCAGCATTGCCGAGGTGATGGCGTTCCCCTTCCATCGGGCGTAGAATAGGACCTCATGAGCGAGACCACCCGCACCGTCCGCGTCCATCTAGCCGAGCGAAGCTACGACATCGAAATCGGCGCCGGCAGTCTCGATCAACTCGGCCGTTTCTTGACCGAGCGGGCCACGGTAACGCACGTCGTGCTGTTGACCGACGAGAACGTCCATCGTCTGCACGCCATGCGGGCCGCCGAAAGCCTCGGCCAGCAGGAGATCAATGTCGATGTGATCCGCATCGAGCCGGGCGAACCGAGCAAGTCGATCGACGTGGCGGCGTCCCTGTGGGAAGGGCTGCTCCAACTCGGCGCCGATCGTAAGACGGTGGTGGCGGCGGTCGGCGGAGGGGTGATCGGCGATCTGGCCGGCTTCGTGGCTGCCACTTACGCCCGCGGGCTGCGATTTCTTCAGGTGCCCACGTCGCTCTTGGCGCAGGTCGATAGTTCCGTCGGCGGCAAGGTCGGCATCAACCTGCCGGAGGCCAAGAACATGGTCGGGGCCTTTTGGCAGCCGCTAGGGGTGCTGATCGACACCGACACGCTGGCCACCCTGCCGGCCAATGAGTTTCGCTCCGGCCTGGCGGAGGTGGTCAAGTACGGCATGATCCTCGACTCTGAACTGTTCGATTATCTGGAGGCGAATGTCGCCGGCCTGCTTGAGCACGACCCCAAGGTCCTCGGCCACGTCATCGCCCGCTGCTGCCGGCTCAAGGCCGACGTGGTCGAGCAGGACGAGCGCGAGGAGAGCGGCCTGCGGGCAGTGTTGAACCTCGGCCACACCTTCGGCCACGCCTTCGAGTCGCTCTCGGGCTACGGCAAGCTGCTGCACGGCGAGGCGGTCTCGATCGGCATGGTATGCGCAGCCCGGCTGGCCCAAAGGCTCAAACGGATCGATGCCCAACTCACCCAGCGGCTGACACGCCTGCTGGAATCGCTCGGCCTGCCCGTCGCCGTGCCGGACCTGGACCCAAAGCAGATTGTCGAATCGATGATGCACGACAAGAAGGTGCAGCACGGGGCGCTCAAGGTCGTCTTGCCCAGCCGCCTGGGGCACGCCGAACTGGTCGGAGGCGTCGAGCCGGCCGATATTCGGGCGGCGCTGCAGGGCTGACACAAGAAGAAGGACCAAGCGATGACCGGTCGGCAGTTCTACGATTGGCAAACGGCGGGCGGTGGGGGCGATGTCCTGCTGCTGGTTGAGACCCTCGAACGCCGCGAAATCCCCTGGTGCATGATCGGTGGTCTGGCCGTCAATCATTGGGCGCAGGAGGCCATGACCACCGCCGACGTTGAGTTGGTGGTCGCGACCGATCGCGTCGACGAGGCGGTTCAGGCCCTGGAGGCCGTCGGCTTCCAGGCTGCCCGATTCGCTTGGTCGGTGAACCTGAAAGGGCATTCCAAGGTCAGCGTGCAGATCAGCACCGAGCCGTTTTACGAGGGCTTCCCCGCCGGCGCCGTAGCGGCCGACGTGCATGGCATCCTCCTGCGGGTGGCAAGCCTGGAGGATACTCTGCGAGGAAAAATCAAGGCGTGGCGCGACCCGGAACGACGAGCAAGCCAGCGACAAAAGGATTTGACCGATATCCTGCGATTGGTCGAATCGCATCCCGAACTGCGGAAGCTGCTACCCGACGGCGTGGCCAAGAAAGTCGCCGGCACCGCCTAGCCGCTGGACAGCGGCGGGGCGATGTCTTCCAGCGACCGGCGTTCGGCCTTGACGCCCAGAATGGCTTCGCAGCCGGCGGCCAACAGCATCAGCAGAGCGCCGGCCAGGTAGAAGGTGGCCGATAGCCCGACCTGAAACTCCGTCAGCCCCAATGCCCGCCGATCCATGAGCGTAGCGCCCGCTGCCCCGGCCAGCGTGATCTCCAGCCCGTCCAACACCCAGGTGATTCCCAGCGCCAGCACGATCAGCAGGTGCCAGCGGCTCCAGGGCAGGGCGTCCAAGCGGCCCGGGATGTCGCTCAGAATTGGCTCGCCACGCTGTATTCCCGTCCCAGCTTGAGCCATCACTCGTCCTCCCCAAGTCTACGGATGCGCGACTTTGGGGACAAGGCGGCAACATGTATAATGAGTGTATCGAAGCAGAAGAAAGAGATGCCCTCATGCTCCACATGACACTGGATATGCCGGAAGAGGCGCTGGGCGCGCTCCGCACGGACCCTGAGAACTTTGCGCGCGAGTTGCGGCTGGCAGCCGCCGTGAAATGGTATGAGTTGCGGCGAGTGTCTCAGGAACGGGCGGCCAAGATTGCCGGTCTCTCCCGGGCGGAATTCCTGGCGGCGCTAAGGCAGTTCGGCGTGTCGCCTTTCCAGTACACAGCGCAGGAAGCCGTGGAGGAAGCCGGCCGTGACTGACATCTGGGTGGTCAACGCCTCGCCGGTGATCGCGTTGGCGAAGGCACAGCATCTTCACCTGCTTGAGCGATCCTGCCGGGAACTGTTGATACCGGAAGCGGTTGCGACGGAGATTCTCGCAGGCCCACCGGCCGATCCGGCTCGCCAGGCTGTCCAGAGCGGCTGGGGGCACCGGGTCGCCTGCCCCGATATTCCGCCAAGCTTGCTCGAATGGGGCCTTGGAACAGGGGAAACCGCTGTTCTCTCCTTGGCGGCCCAACGGAAGTTGACCACGGTGATCGACGACTCGGCGGCACGCGCCTGTGCCAAGTCGCTGGGAATCGACGCAATCGGAACCCTGGCGGTGGTGCTTCGAGCGAAAAGAAAAGCGATCATCCCCTCCGCAACCGACGTGCTGAAAGCACTGCGAGCGGTTGGCTTCTACTTGGATGACGAGGTAGTCCGTGCGGCTCTGGAGACGATCGGCGAGGGGTGGGGGTAGCCGACACAAGAATCGGTCCGCGACGTGGCGACCATGCCTACTCGGTTCCAGCTCGAAAATGAGATCGGCCGTGCCATGCGCGCCGACCGCTACGGCTTTCGCCGCCAGTTGCGGGCGCTGGGCGAGTGGCCCAGCGGCGCGAAGTCGTCCAACGGCCGGCTGGCGCGGCTGGTCGAGGCGGTGCGGCGGTCGGTGGCCCTCCGCGAGGCCCGCCGCCGCGGCGTGCCGCCGGTGCGTTACGACGACGATCTGCCCATCTCGGCCAAACGCGATGAAATCGGCCGGGTCATCCGCGACCACCAGGTGGTGATCATCTGCGGCGAGACGGGCTCGGGCAAGTCGACCCAATTGCCGAAGATCTGCCTGGAGTTGGGCCGAGGCATCGACGGGCTGATCGGCCACACCCAGCCCCGCCGCATCGCCGCCCGAAGCGTGGCCGCTCGGATCGCCGAGGAGTTGGACTCGCCCTTGGGCCGCGAGGTGGGCTTCAAGGTCCGCTTCGCCGAGGCCCTCTCGCCGCAGACCTACATCAAGCTGATGACCGACGGCATTCTGCTGGCGGAGACCCAAGGCGACCCCTATTTGAACCAGTATGACACGATCATCTTAGACGAGGCCCACGAGCGGTCGCTGAACATCGATTTCCTCATCGGTTATATAAAACGCTTACTGCCCAAGCGGCGTGACCTGAAGCTGATTATTACCTCGGCCACCATCGATGCCGCCCGTTTTAGCGCCCATTTCGCCGCCCCCGACGGCCCCGCGCCGGTGATTGAGGTCTCCGGGCGGACGTTTCCGGTGGAGATCCGCTGGCGGCCCCCGCTGGCCGACGAAAACGGCGAGGAGGCCGACTTGCAGCAGGCGGTGCTGGCGGCCGTCGAGGAGGTGTCGGCCGTCGATCCAGGCGACATCCTCATCTTCATGCCCACCGAGCGGCACATCCATGAGACGGCCAAAACGCTCCGCGGCCGGGCGCTGCCCGGTGGTCCGACCGGCTCGCGGACGGAGATCTTGCCGTTATATGCCCGGTTGTCGTTGGGCGAGCAGCAGCGGGTATTCCAACCGGGCCCGAAGCGCCGCATCGTGATCGCCACCAACGTGGCCGAGTCGTCGTTGACCGTACCGCGAGTCCGTTACGTGATCGATCCGGGCACCGCCCGTATCAGCCGCTACTCGCCCCGGAGCAAGACTCAACGCCTGCCGATCGAGGCCATTTCCAGGGCATCGGCCGACCAACGGAAGGGCCGTTGCGGACGGATCGGGCCGGGCATCTGCGTGCGCTTGTTTGCCGAACAGGACTACTCGGCCCGCGACGCCTACACGCCGCCGGAAATCCAGCGGACCAACCTGGCCGCCGTCATTTTGCAAACAAAAGCCCTGCGGCTCGGTCCGATCGAGCGGTTCCCCTTCCTCGACCCTCCCAAGCCGGAGGCGGTTCGCGACGGCTACCGAACGCTCATCGAGCTGGGCGCGCTGGGCGCCAAGGGCGAACTGACCGAGGTCGGGCGTCAACTCAGTCGCCTGCCAATCGACCCGCGTTTCGGCCGGATGATCCTGGCCGCCGCCGAGGAGGGCTGTCTGCACGAGATGCTCATCATTGCCGCCGCGCTGGCCGCACAGGATCCGCGCGAACGGCCGCTGGAGAAACAGGAAGCGGCTGACGCCTGTCACGCCGCCTGGGCCGACGAGCAATCCGACTTCGTCGGCTACCTGAAGCTTTGGGACTTCTATCATAAGCTCAAATCGGAGCTCTCGCGCAACCAGCTTCAAAAGGCCTGCCGGCAAAACTTCTTGTCGGCGAACCGAATGCGAGAGTGGCTCGACGTCCATCGTGAGCTGATGGAACTGGCCAGCCAGGCCGGCTTGGGGCAAGAGCCCCGCGATCTCCCCTCTCCCGCTGGGAGAGGAGCAGGGGGTGAGGGCGGTTGCGCCGATGGCAAACACAGTCGCGCCGAGCGGAATCAGACCCATGCCGGGAGAAATCTCAGACTTGCGGCTCTTTCCCGAACGCACCCTCATCCTAACCCTCTCCCGACCAACCTCCGGTCGGCACCCGGAGAGGGGACAACGGCACATCGCGTCCAACAAGGCCGCACCGATCGCCAGCAATACGACAAAATTCACCGCGCCATCCTCAGCGGGCTGTTGTCCAGCCTTGCCCATCGCGGCGAGGGCTACGAGTACACGGTCGCTGGCGGAGGCAAGGCCAACCTTTGGCCTGGCTCGGGAGTCTTCAAAGGGAAGCCCAAATGGCTGGTGGCCGCCGAACTGGTCGAGACGACGCGCCGCTACCTGCGGACCTGCGGACGCATCGACCCGCGTTGGATCGAGCCGATCGCCGGGCACCTGGTGAAGCGGTCGTACCACGGGGTTCATTGGGCCCCGGCCCACGCGTCGGCCATGGCCTTGGAGCGGATCACGCTCTTTGGCTTGACGATCGTCGCCGGACGGCGGATCCATTACGGCCCCATCGACCCGGCCCTGTCGCGCCATCTCATGATTGAGCAGGGCCTGGTGGAGGGCCATATCGAGCCCAAGCCCGCCTTCCTGGTGCACAATGAAGAGTTGGCGCAAGAGTTGGAGCAGCTTCAGGCGAAGCTGCGGCGCCGCGATCTGCTGGCGGCCGAGTTTGCCCGCTACGAGTTCTACGACCGCCGCGTCCCGGCCGACGTCTACGACGGCGCCAGCTTGGCCAAATGGCTGGGTACCAATTCCCATGCCTTGACGATGGCCCGGTCCGACCTGTTGCGCGAAGGGCTCGGCGAACTGGGCGAGCAAAACTTCCCGGATACGTTAAGCGTCGAGAGTCTGGAATTGCCGCTGGACTACCAATATGAACCGGGTTCGCCGCAGGACGGGGTGACGCTGACCGTGCCCATCGAGGCATTGAACCAGGTAGCCCCGGAACCGCTGGGTTGGCTCGTGCCGGGCATGCTCGAGCAGAAGGTCTTGGCCTTGATCCGCTCGCTGCCGAAGTCCTTGCGGACGCGGTTCGTGCCCGCTCCCGAAACCGCGAAGCGCCTGGCGCCCATGCTCCGCTTCGGCGAGGGCGATATTCGGGCGGCGGTGGCGGCGGCGCTGAGCCATTTGGGCGGCCTGTCGGTCCCGCCCGACGCCTTCCAAGAGGACCGCCTGCCGGCAGAGCTGCGGATGAACGTTCGTGTAACCGATGCCGACGGCCGCGCCTTGGCTACCGGTCGCGACTTGGAAGATCTCCGCCGTGAGCTGGGGCCACTGGCGAGCGAGAGCTTTTCGCGGCTCGAAGACCCCCGTTGGAACCGCGATGGCCTGACCGACTGGGACTTCGACGAGTTGCCGGCCGAAATCGAATTGCCTCGCGGGCGACTCTCGGTCAAGGCCTATCCGGCCCTGGTCGATTGCGACGATTCGGTCTCCTTGCGGCTGGTCGATTCGCTGCGGCGGGCAGAACACGAGACGCGCTTGGGGCTGCGGCGGCTATGCCTTCTGGCCGCCAGACGCGACCTGAAGGCGCAGGTGGATTGGCTGCCGAACCTCGGTCCAATGGAAATGTATGCGGCCACCATCGCGGGTTTGGACCTGCGCAAGCAGCTTGCCGAGTTGCTGGCGGATCGGGCCATGGTTGCCGACCAGCCGATACCCCGCACCAAGGTTGATTTCGAGCGGCTGCTCGATGCCGGCCGCCAGCGGATCGCCTGGGCCGTGCAAGAGCTGATCGCGGTGGTTCGGCCGATTTTCGAGGGCTATCACCAAGCGTGCCTGGCCATCGAAGAATTTTGCGGCGGGGCCACCGGGGCCGGTGTAGGGTGGGTCGACGGGCACCGACGCGAAGCGTTGGTCGGCGAGCCCCACCAAGCGCAACGAACAGGTTCCGGTGGGGCGCGCTCCACTCGACCCACCCTACGCGCTCGACCCACTCTTAGTGATGCTGGCTCTTCCGCCATTGCCGACGCGCCGCGTTGGCAATACGCCATCGACGACATCCGCCAGCAAATCGCCCACTTGATCGAGCCGCAGTCCTTCTCCAAGACGCCTTGGGAGTGGCTGCGGCAGTACCCGCGCTACTTCCGCGCCATCCTTTCCCGCCTGGAGAACCTCGCCGGCAACCTGCCACGCGATTGGCAGAAGTTCCAGGAGTTCCAGCCCCGCTGGCAGCTTTACTTGGAACAAGCACGGCGCAACGCGACGCAGGGCATCTTCGATCCCGAACTGTTTCAACTGCGGTGGATGCTGGAGGAGTACCGCGTCTCGCTCTTCGCCCAAAAGCTCGGCACCGCCACTGCCGTCTCACCCAAGCGGCTGGAGCAGCAATGGGCCAAAGTTCGGACATGAAACGGATCGGCGCCGCTTGCCACTTCTGTCACCCGCCGCACTAACTCGGATTATTCATGCCGCCGGATGGTCGCCGCGCAGAGTGCGAAATCGAAACCCGAAGCGTAAGCGAGGGTAAGTCTTGTGGCCGTCCTCGCTCACGCTTCGGGTTACGATGTGGCGGTGAATCATCCGCGCTAAACTCTCTTCCCACCCTCCAAGTCCTCGAACTTCTTGCGGAGGGTGGTGCGGTGCAGGCCGAGGCAGCGGGCGGCAGCCAGGTATTGCCCCCTGCAGCGGTCCATGGCGGTTTGCAAGAGCGGTGGCTCGATTACCTTCAGCAGTCGATCGTAAAGATGTTGGGCGGCGGTCGGGTCTTCAAACTGCAGCTCGGCCCAACGGCGCACCAGGGCCACGATCGCTTCCTCCAGGTTGCGCGGCTCATCAGCGTTGCGGCCGATTGCCCCTGCCCCCTGACCTCGGACCTCTGACCTCTGCTCGGTCATCGGTGGAGGCAGATGCTCCGGCGCGATCACGCCGCTGCGAGCGAGGATCATGGCATGTTCGATGGCATTACGCAGTTCACGCACATTGCCGAACCACGGCCGCGAGCGCAACTCAGCCAGGGCCTCAGGCGAGATAGAAAACGGCGCCGGCTCGATCCGAATGTTCGCCACTGCCCGGCCCAAACGGGACGAGGCGACAGTGCCTGCCCCCTCTTGCGAACCTCGCTGCCCGGCTTCCTGGAAATTGGACTTATCCCCTTTTCTCAAGAAATGGTCTGCCAGCTCGGGGATGTCTTCGGGCCGCTGCCGCAACGGCGGAATCTCGATGGCAAAGGTCATCAGCCGGTAGTAGAGATCGTGGCGGAATGCGCCCTCGGCCACCCGTCGGGCGAGGTCCTGGTGGGTGGCCGAAATCAGGCGAAAATCGCTCCGCACCACTCGATTGCCGCCGACCGGGGTCAGTTCGCCATGTTCCAAGACCCGTAGAAGCTTCACTTGCAGGGCCGGCGGGATGTCGGCCACCTCGTCGAGGAAGATGGTCCCGCCGTCGGCTTGTTCCAACAACCCTAGGTGCGGCTGATTGGCGCCGGTGAACGCCCCGCGGGCATGCCCGAACAGTTCGCTCTCCGCCAGCGACGGACTGAGCGAGGCCACGTTGACGGCCACAAACGGTCCCTCCCCGCGACGGCTGTAATAGTGGAGGGCACGGGCCACCAACTCCTTGCCGGAACCGCTCTCGCCGTGCAGATGGACGCAGACCTCCGAAGGGGCGACCATGGCGATCTGCTTGAACACCTGCTGCATGGCCGGCGAGTGACCGACGATCCAGGGACCGTCGTGCTCCGGCGCGGAGGGCAGGGGGGTCTGCGGCGGGCTACGGAGGCTTTGCACCGCGCGGTCGATCGTCCGTTGGGCCACTTCCAGGTCGAACGGCTTCAGCAGATATTCAAACGCCCCGTTGCGGACGGCTTCGACCGCGGTGTCCAGTTCACCAAAGGCCGTAATCAGGATGATCGGCACTGAGCCCAGCGACTGCCGGAATCGCTGCATGGCGCTCAGCCCGCTCATGCCGGGCAGACGCACGTCGAGGATGATGACATCCGGAGGTTGCCGTTGGGCGGCGTCGAAGGCCTGCTCCGCGGATGCGGCCGCCACCGCGGTGTGGCCCAGTCCCTCGGCGAGCTTCGAGAGCCCCCAGCAGATACTTTGTTCGTCGTCAACGATCAAGAGATGGGACATGGCGAGGGGTCAGAGGTCAGAGATCAGAGATCAGGGGGAGCAGGACTGAGAAACAGGTTTCGTTATGGGCGCGTTGCCATTGGAGCGAGCCGTGGTGGGCTTCGGCCACCTGGCGGGCAACGTAGAGACCCAGGCCGGTGCCTTGCGGCTTGCTGGTGACGAATGGCTCGAACAGGCGACCGGCAATCTCGGCGGCCGGGCCGGGACCCGTGTCGCGCACGCACACGGCGACGCAATCCTCCCTCTGCCGCTCGATGTCAACGATGATCCGCGGCGGTGCGGCCGCCGGATGCTCTTCGCCCACCGCCTCGACGGCGTTGAGCACCAGATTCAGGAGGAGTTGCCGCAGGGCGTCGGCCTCGCCCTGAATTCGGAAGGGCAGGGGGGGCTCGCGAAAAACAAGCTCGACCCCGGCGTGGGCGCAGGTGGGCTGGGCCAGCGCGACCGCGCTGCGGACCACGCTGGGCAAGCAGAGGGGGTGAAACGCAGCCGCCTCGGTCCGGCCGACGGCCAGAAAGCGCTGCAAGTACGACTCCATCAAGCAGAGCTGACGCAAGGCCACCTCCAGCGATTCGCCGTCGCGGCCCTGGCAATCGCGTTGGTGCAGTTCGATCGCCATGCGCCCGCCGGTGGCGGCGTTGCGTAACTGGTGGGCCATGCCGGCACTAAGCTGTCCGAGGATTCGCAGTTGCTCGTGACGCCGCACCTGGTGTTCGAAGCAGCCGAGTTGCTCGGCCATCTGATTGATCGAGGTGGCCAGGTCACGGATCTCGTCGTTGCGCGGCGCGACGTTCATCGGTTGGAACTCGCCCCGGGCAATCGCGACGGCTTGGCGGCGGAGGTCGTGGATGGGCCGTACAAAGCGGTTCGCCAGCCAGGTGGCGACCAGCACCACGACCGCCACCGCCACCCCGCCCACCAAGACGGCGGGATACACCGCCTGCCGCACGCCTTCCCACCACAGGTCCTTCGGATACAAGACCACCAGCGAACCGGCCGGGGACAGGGGATCGTGTGATGCCACCGCCACCCGTTGGCCCAAATAGGCCCGCCCCGCCAGCGCGATGCTGGGGCTGGTTGCCAGGCGGGTACCGGAATCTTCTTCCGGGATCCCCAGCAGACGCACCATTTCGATATCGCTCAGCCGCAAGGTGCTGGCCCGCAGCGACTCCTGCCGGTCGAAAAACACGAAGTCGGCTCCGGACAGTCCGCGCATCTGGCGCAGCACCGGTTCGCTCAACGGGAACTTGGCCTCGGCCAGCGTGGCCACCACGCGGCGCAGATTTTCCTCCTGCGCATCCCGTGTTCGGCTGACACCGAAATAGGCGCTCAGCGTCACCGCCACCGCAATCGCCAACACCACCACGGAGAGGTTAGGCAGCAGCAGTTGAAATCGGATCGGCCAGCGCATGGTCAGCCTCGCACGCGGAGGTGCCGCAAAACCCCTAATATATCCGTTTTCCGTCGCGGTGGGACTCTTCCTGCTGAGAGGCCACCGGCCGTGCTTGACGCAATTATTGTCGATCCGTTCGACATCCGTGTCGAGGCAATCGACACAGCACGATGGCCCCAACAGTCGTGCCGCGTTCCACCAACGCCGCTAAGGTCGTCCTATGACGGCGATTTCAGGCAAGGCCGCGGTCTAGGCAACCCACGGCACGATTTTTGCTCGTACCGCCAGATCGCACTGTTCGCAGACGAAAATGACCGTAACCCGAAGCGTAAGCGAGGCCGTACCTCATGTCCCTCGCTTACGCTTCGGGTTACCATGATCGTCGTCGCGAACGTTCAATTTTCGCCTGCGAAGGATACAACAGACGGAGCACGGATGTCATGCGTCGCCAATCTCCCGGTGCTAAGCAGCGCCGCTCGATCCAGTTGGGCCGAGCCGGGTTTACCCTGGTGGAGTTGCTAACCGTCATTGCCATTCTGGGGATTCTGGTGTCGCTGTTGCTACCGGCGATTCAGGCCGCCAGGGAAGCTGCCCGGCGAATCGGCTGCCAGAACAACCTCAAGCAATTGGCGTTGGCCTGTCACAACTACGAGAGCGGAAACCGGGGGCTGCCGTTGTTGTATTCGCAGTCGAAAGAATTGGGCTGGATCACCCAAATCCTGCCCTTCTTCGAACAGGGGGCCCTCTACAAGGAGTATAACTTCAGCCAACCGTGGTTCGACGCCAGCAACGCCCAGCAAGTGGCCACGCGAAATACGATCTTCGAGTGTCCGTCCAGCCCGGTTCTCCACTACTTCACGGCCACCTGCCCGGGCTTCGCCGGCCAGAGCCCGAACGCGATGACCACCTTTACGGCCGCCAGCACCGATTACTTTGCGATCGCCGGCGCGTCATCGGTCACGACGGCCACACCGCCCAGTACCATTCCGCCCGGCTATTATCAGGCCTATCCCGACGCCGTATCCACCACCGATCTTTCCGGTCCGTTCGGATCGCAGGATGCCACGCCGTCGCCGATGCCCTTGAGCCTCACCCGCGACGGGACTTCCAATACCCTCTTGCTGAGCGAAATGTCGGGGCGGCCTTGGCTGTATCTTGCCGGAGGCAAGAAGATTGGGGCCGCCGATTTCCCTTCCTATGTCACCATCAGCCTGGTGGACGTGGTGGACGACATCCCGCTGAACTACGGCTGGGGGGCGTGGGCGCACAACAACAACTTCATCCAAGGCACCTGGGACGCCAGCGGCACCATGAAGGGGGGCGATTACGCCATTAACAGCAGCAATTACCGGGGCATATACAGTTTTCACCCCGCCGGCGCGAACGCCGCCTTTGCCGACGGCTCGGTGCACATGCTGGGCCGCGCCATGTCTCCGGCCGTGTTCTTCGCCCTGGTCACCGCCCGCGGCGGGGAGATCGTGTCGGACACGTCCGCCATCTACTAGTCGGGGAGCATTTACTAACGAAGGAGATTGGGATGATTCGCACTTGCGCCTTGGGAATTGCGGCACTTGTCGGCATGGTTGCCTTGCAACTCGGCTTGGCGCGGGCTGCGACGCCGCCCGCCACGCCCACTTCGGCCGCACAAACGCAATCCAAGCCTTTGGCCGCCAAGCAACCGGTCCCGTCGAAGGCGGCCGTATTATCGGCCAACACAATCGTTCACCGCGATCTCGCCTACGGCAAGAATGGGAAACAGCGGCTGGATGTGTACGCCCCGCGCGCTTTGGCCCAAGGGGACAGGCACATTTTTTTCGGCCGTCCGGCGCTCGGGCGGGAAATGGCGAAGGGGGCCGAAAAAAATGAGCCAGTCCCCGGCCTGCCGGTGGTCATCTTTGTCCACGGTGGCGAGTGGGCGCGACACGACAAGTCCGAGGTGAGCTACAAGCCGAAGTTCCTCAACGATAACCGCATTGTCTTCGTAAGCATCAACTACCGCCTGTCGCCGGCGGCGGTTCATCCGGCCCATGTCAGCGACGTTGCCGCGGCTGTCCGCTGGGTTCACGACCACGCCGCCGAGTTTGGAGCATCGGCGAACAAGATCGTGCTGATGGGGCACTCGGCCGGCTGCCATCTGGTGACCCTGGTAGCCCTCGACCCGCGTTACCTGGCCCGAGTTGGGCTGCGACCGGCCGATCTCCGCGGGGTGGTGGCCTGGAGCGGCGGGGCCTATGATCTGGTGGAAAAAGTGCGGGCGGGCGGCATGTATGCGCCCTACATTCGCCAGGCCTTCGGCAACTCCAAGGCCGCCTGGCGCGACGCCTCGCCAGTGACGCACGTTGGCGACGCTCACCCGCTGCCGCGATTCCTTTTCATATCCGTGGAGCGCGGCAACGCCTCGTACATAGCCACGCAGCGGCTGGTCGAGTTGATCCGCCACGCCAAAGGCCAGGCCGACTCGCGGGTCCTCGAAGGCCGAACGCACTTCACCGCCAATCACCTGCTCGGTGCCCCGGGCGACACCACCGGGGCCATACTCTTGGACTTCGTGCGGCAAGTAACTCGTTGACCCGGGTGGCCCCGATAGCTTGCTATCGGGGTGGCGGAGCCACGGAAGGGGAGGCATTGAGGATCCGCTTGCCGCGCGCGGCCCGGATAGGCAAGCTATCCGGGCCACCCGAATTGACGGGAGCGCGCTTGTCTGGGCGCTGCTAGTGGACTATCATGGCGGCGGCGCGCGCGGGTTGGAAACTGGTCCAGTTCTCGGCCGAAAGACAAAATGACAGCCACGGATTGAACACGGACGAAACACCGACAAGGAGGACATTCGGTCCAAAACCTTGTCTCCCCGGTAGTGGTTTTCCGTGTTCAATCCGCGTTTCATCCGTGGCCGGATAACCTTACGTTGAGTCTGCAATTGCGCTGCAATCAACGTGGTACGAAATCAACCTAGGAATAAGTCGATGAAGATGACGCACCACCGGCGGGCCATGCGATTCGTCTTGACTACGCTCTCGCTAGCCTTGCCGGCAGCCTTCCTGCCTTCCGATGGTCTTAGGGCGGCTTCGTATGATCCGGCCGCCGGCGATTATTCCGGCCATCGTGGAGGCACGTTCTACGTCTCCAAACTGGGCGATAACTCCGACGGTACCAGTTGGGCCAAGGCGTTTCATACCATTCAGGCGGCCCTGCTGGCCGTGCCCGATGATCAAGGCGGCCACCGCATCGTGGTTCGCCCGGACACCTATGTTGAGGCCAACCTCTACACGAGCCATAAGGGGGCGAAAGGCTCGTACAACCTGTTGATCGGCGACGCCAACGGCCGGCTGGGCTCGGGCGCGGTGGGGCGAGTCGTCGTCGATTCCGGCGATCCCCAGCGAGGGTTCAAGAGCTACGACTGGTGGAGCACGATCCGAGCCGCCAGTCAGGGCTGGTCGCCTCAGCACACCGCCCCCACTTTTTCCAGCATCTGTTGGGACCGCTGGATCCTCCGCAACCTCTACGCCACCGGCGGCGACGCCGGTCTGTTCTGGGACCTTACCAACCGGAGCGGCCAACAATTCACGGTGGTTGTGGAAGACTGCGTGGGCGTCGGCCGGGCCTTCGGCGGGGGATTTGGCTATCAGGTCACCCGCGCCGGCGAGCCGGTCGTCTTCCGCCGCTGCTTCTTGATGTCGCTGGATTGGTGGGGCGACGCGGGCGGGCTGGCAGTGGGCTCCTACAACACTTCGCCGCCGGCGTTGCCGGATGTGGTCTGCGACGACTGCACCTTGGTGGGGCCCGACAACGCCGTCCAAATCCTTTTTCCGAGCAAGTACATCCGCCTGAAGATGAAGCACTGCCGGCTGCTGACCTTGAACTTCTCGCAGCCCTGCGGCACGCCCTCGACCGGCATCATTGCCAGCATCGTGCCCGATGCGAAGCAGGTGCATATCGACTTCGAAGATTGCTCGATGATGGGCTATAAAGTCTTCGGCGCCAGCGACGCGCGAGGGTGCGGCCAGGCCACCTACACCATCCAGGGCAAGGTAGAGGCCTATGTGCAGTTTCAACAGCCGATCCCCAAAGGATTCCAACGGCTTGGGCTGTGGCCGGTCGGGCTGTTCCGATCTCTCGATCCGCGGCCGCCCACGACCGATGGCGCTGGGTGCGGCACGAATTGTGCTTTATCGCGTTCTACTGCTTCAACGAAGCAGCGCGGCCATTGCGGGGACTCACCGCTGCTGCGAAGCAGTGGCACAGAACATCGAACACACGTGCCCGGCGATCCGACCTCCCCTGATTACGCGGGCCGCAAAGGGACGACGCTCTATGTCTCCAAGCAGGGCGACAACTCCGACGGCCGCAGTTGGGCCAAGGCGTTTCACACGATTCAAGCGGCTTTGTCGGCCGTGCCGGATGGCAACGGCGGCCATCGCATTGTTGTCCGGCCCGATACCTATGCGGAAGCAAACCTCGATCCGTCGTATTCCGGCGCGGCCGCTTCCTACAACCTCTTGATCGGCGACGCCGACGGCAGCTTGGGCTCCGGCGGCAAAGGTTGGGTGGTGATCGATTCAGGTTGTCCGGGCGTGGCGGTGCGGACCGACCGCAGCAAGCCCACCGGAAATCCGACGTGGAAGATCATCAAGTCCCATCTGCCGGAGTCGGGACTGAAGTGCGTCGACTGGTGGGGGGCGGTGCGGGCCGCCCCTGATTACTCGACCGATCGCTGGGACCGTTGGGTGTGCAAAAACCTCTATTTCACCGGTTCGGAGGGGGCCGGCTGGGTGCTCACCAACCAGAAAGGCCAAACATTCTCGGCGGTGGTGGACCATTGCGTTAGCATTGGCCGCTTTGCGGGCATGTGCGCCATCGGCCACACGCCGCGAAGGGACGAACCGGTCCTGTTCCGCCACAGCTACTTCATGAATCTCGACTGGTGGGGCGACGCGGGCGGGGTCTACGTCCGCGGCGAGAACGCCACCATGCCCGATTGGCCCCACGCGGTTTTCGAGGATTGCACCATCGTGGGCCTCGACAACGCCCTGCAGGCCGGCTGGCCGGGGGTGGACGAGCTCTGCACTCGGGTCAGGTTCCAGGAGTGCCGCCTGATTGTGCTCAATTTCTCGCAGCCGCAAGGCACGCCTTCCACCGGCATTATTTGTTGCGGGTGCAAAGATGGAAAGCAACTGCACATTGACTTCGACAATACCACGCTGATGGGCTACAAGGTCTTCGGCACGCGGGCGGGCGAGGTGGCCTATACCATTAAGGGACGTGTGCGGGCCTATGTGCAGTTCCAGCAATCCGTGCCCAAGGGCTTCGAGCGGGTGAACCTCTGGCCGGTCGAGGTCTTTGATGCGATCCAGCCGCCCGAAAGCCCCGAATAAAGATAGCCACGGATTGCACACCGATGAAACACGGACCAACAATGATTAGCATGAACGGTCGTCTTGCCTTATACCTTTGCCTGGCCTCACTGACGTGGCTGGAGATCGGTGTCGCCGAAGAGCCCGCCAATGCCACGCACTCGAAGTCGCCGCTGATCAAACTGCCGGTGAACTTCGGTTCGGCCATGGAGAACACGCCCGTGGTGTTCCACGGCAAGCCGCTGTTGGTGCTGAACCGTCGCGACGACACCAAGAACCACACCGACGAGTACACCAAGAGCATGTACCTGTACATTCAAGACCTGGCGACCGGCCGGGAGGTTGCCCGTTTCGGCGCCGGGCATTCTTTCGTCAATGCCTTTGTGGACGGCCCCACGATGCACGCCTTTGCCAGCCAGGGCTCGAACCACGATTGGTTTCAGAGCATCAACCATTTCTCCTCGACCGACCTGAAGACCTGGAAGCAAGAGCCGGCCGTTCCGCGCGAAGGAAGCGAGCACCTGTTCAACTGCTCGGTGTGCCGCGACGATCACGGGTATCTCATGGCCTACGAGTCGAACCAGCCGGTCATGTTCTGCTTCAAGTTCGCCCGCTCGAAGGACCTCAGCCGCTGGGAGAAACTCCGCGGCCTGATCTTCACCGGCGAGAAGCACGAGTACAGCGCCTGCCCGGTGATCCGCTACTTCAGGCCCTACTACTACGTGATCTACCTGCACGCCGCCACGGCCGGCCACAAGGGCTGGGTTTCGTTTCTGGCCCGCTCCAAAGACCTGGCCACCTGGCAACTGAGTCCCAACAATCCAATCCTCGAAGCCGGACCGGGCGAAGGCATCAACAACTCCGACGTGGATTTGTTCGAGTGGGAGGGCAACACCTACCTGTTCTACGCCACGGGCGATCAAGCCACCTGGGGCAGCCTGCGGGTGGCGATGTACCCCGGCCCCATGCGGAGCTTTTACGAGAGCTACTTCCCGGCGGGGGAAAGAATGACCACAGTCTCGGCGCGTGTGGGCACGACCCGCGCCGAAACGATCGAAAAGTGAGCGGCATGAAAGTCAGACATTCAAACAACCAGTTCCAGGAGCCCGGGTATCATGACAATCTCGATATTGACGAGAACGCTGTTGTACTTCCTTCCCGCCATTCTGTTCACTGCCCGCGGCGGTCTTGCCGATGAGCCCACCTATGCCGAGCGGCTGGGGTGGCCGGCCGGGGCGCGGGTGGTGATCTTTCATGTCGACGACGCCGGCATGTCGCACGATTCGAACATGGGGGCGATCGAAGCCATCGAAAAGGGCGTGGCCACCTCCACCAGCATCATGTTCCCATGCCCTTGGGTGCCCGAGATAGCCCACTATATCCAGAAGCATCCGATGACGGACGCCGGCATTCATACGACCTTAACGTCGGAGTGGAAGGATTACCGCTGGGGGCCGCTGGCCGGCAAGCGGCTGGTGCCGAGCCTGGTTGATCAAGAAGGTTGCTTGTGGCATGAGCTTAACCGGCGCAGCCTCCCCAAGGCAAACGAAGTGGACCTTGAGTTGCGGGCCCAACTGGATCGCTGCCGCACGATCGGCATTGTGCCGACGCACCTCGATTCGCACATGGGCGGCGTCTTCGAAAGCCCGGCGTTTATGCGGGCCTACATGCGGCTGGGCATCCAGAACCACATTCCGGTGATGATGCCCGGCGGACACATGCACTATATCGCCCAGCGGGAGCCGCCGGCGATGGTGGCCGCGGTACGGGC
>JAJYGU010000140.1 GCA_021784975.1 Planctomycetota bacterium | reverse complement strand
ATCATGCGTTCGTGGATCAGGATGATCGCGAGGTGTTGTCGACGTAGGCACGTCATGAGCACGAGGCAGCAGGGTGGTCTGAGAGGCAGCCGGGGACCGTGGGGGTGGCGTGCCTGTTTTGGCTGTCGCGAGAGGAGGCGGAAGATGTCCGCGAAACTTCGGATTGCTTTCATCTGGTTGGTGAGCGCCGCTTTGGCGGTCGCGTTTGCTCCGCTGCCAATGGCCCAAGCCCGTGGTGGCGGGGGCGGTGGGGGCGGACATGGCGGAGGTGGATTTGGCGGAGGTGGTTTTGGCGGTGGGGGTCATTTCGGCGGCGGCGGTTGGGGAGGTGGCCGCGGCGGCGGATGGGGAGGCGGCAGTTGGGGAGGCGGCGGTTGGGGAGGTGGTCACGTCGGCGGCTGGTCCGGCGGCAACTTGGGTGGTTATTCCCGTGGCAACATCGGCGGCTGGAACGGCGGCCGCGCGTTTACCGGCGAGAATCGTGGCACCCTGGGAACCTTCGCCGGCCGAGAAGGGAACTTCAATCGCGGGTTGTACGGCAACGGGTTCTACGGCAACCGCGGGTTCTACGGCAATAACGGCATCTGGAACCACAATGCCGGATGGTGGAACAACCACGAGCCAGATTTGGACGACTTCTTCGGCTTCGGCATCTACGGCTGGCCCTGGTATTCGTTTGGTTGGGGATCCGATTACTGGGGGCCGGGCTACTACGATTACGGCTATGCCCCGTACGGTGACCTTTATGGGAGCTATTACGACTATGGGCCTGGCACGTACGCGGTTACGCCAGCCGCCACGGTGACTGAGACGGGTCCGCCCGCCGGCGGGAGCGAGGCTTCGGACTTCTACAGCCAGGCAATGGCGGCCTTTCGTCAAGGCGATTACGGCAACGCCGCCCGGTTGGCGGCCCACGCTGCCGTGGATGATCCACGAAACCCCGACGTGCACACTCTGGCCATGCTGGCGTTGTTCGCCATGGGCGAATACCGCGGAGCGGCCATGGAGGCCCATGCGGTGTTTGCCATGGGTCACGTGCCTGATTGGGCGACCCTGTACGGCTATTACGAGAACGTGACTCCCTATACCGAACAACTGCGGAAGCTCGAAAAGTTTGTCACTGACCATCCGTCGGCGGCCGAGGGTCGCTTCTTGCTGGGCTTCCAATACATGATGGAGGGTCACAAGGACGCGGCCCGCGATCAATTCATCGAGGCGGTGAAACTGACGCCGCGAGACGCGATCGCCGCCAAATTGCTGACGCAGGAAGGCGGCACGCTTCCGGCGGGAATCACCGCACCGGCTTCGCCGCCGGCGCGATCTGCCAATCGACAGCCGGCCGGCAAAACCCCTAGCGTGGCGCGTTAGTTAGGCACGACTTAGGCACGCGGGATCGCAAGACCGCCGCGACCGGGCATAAAGCCGGCCGCGGCGGTTCGCGTTTCTTGGCGTAGGGCTATCGGTTCATGTGGCCCAGTGCGTGGCGAGGGGACGCAACAGCTTGCGGCCGGGGAGCCCAGACCGGCAAGCGAACCAGCACCAGCACCGCGGCGCCCCGGGCGACAGTCGAGACCAGGAAAAGCATCCAGTAGGCGTTGCGGCCGGCGCCGAGTTGGCTGAGCAACAACGCCCCTAGAATCGAGCCCCCAAAGACCGCGGCCGCATTGAAGAGATTGTAGGCGGTCAGCACGGTCACGCGGCGCTCTTTGGGCACGGTGTCGAAGAAGAGCAGCAATTGGGCTAGTTCGTAGCCCGCCCAACCCAGGCCCGAGTATGCTTGCACGGCCACCAGGTAGGGAAACGAGTCGGAGAGGTTCCACATGGCCGGCATCAGCGCGATCACCAGCCCACTGCCCCACAACACCCGGTGCGGTCCGATGCGTTCCACCAGCCGTCCCCACGCCGGCACGCATAGCACCTTGGCCAGGTACGGCAGGCAGACCAGGATCAGATAGTCGGCGTAGGAGAGCTGGAGCTGGTCCAGCATGTAGGGGTTGAAGTAAGGACTGGCGATGTAACAGGCCGCCTGAGCCGCCAGCATGTAGAGCAGCACGCGGCTGTCGAGGTGGCAACGTATCGCGTCGATCAATCCGCCGGCCTCGGGTGCGCAGAAGGGGACAGTCCCATTTTTGTGGCATCCTGCCACAAGAATCGCGACCGTCCCCTGTTCGGCCGGCGGGGCTTCGCGCTGCCGCGAAAGGAAATAGGCCGAAGCCAGACGGCTGACAGCCGCGACGAGAAAGAGCGCGGCAAATGCCTCGGGCAGCGTGTTCCAGCGGGTGGCAATCTCCAGAATGATTCCGCCCAGGGCCAGCCCGATCATGATGCCCGACTGGGTGAAGCGGGTCCGCCGGGCGAAATAAGGGGCGCGGAGGCGTGCGGGCACCAGGGCTTCGGCCCAGGCATTCCAGCCCGTTCCACCAGCCATACCCGTGGCCCAATAGATAGCGACCACCAGGAAAACTGCCGAGACCGGCAACGCACCGATGGCGGCGGCCGCCAGCAAGGGCAAAAAGGCCATGGCCTGGACCGCGGCCACGAAGACCACCCAGCGGCGATAAGAACCCAACCGCCGCATGGCCCAGGGGGCGCATAATTGCAGCAGTCCGCCGAGGAGCATCGGCACCGTCGACACCAGTCCACAGGCAAGCTGGCTCGACGAGATGGCCAGGACGAAGGCGGGGAAATACGTCTCGCCGATCCCCACCATCACGCTGGCCGCCGCTCCGTCGGCGGTCATGGCGCGAAGATCGCGTCGCACAGCACCCAAAGTCGGTCTCCTGGAGGAAATGGGAGGCTCATCCCGGCTTGCCGGGACAACCCGAAGAGCGCTTCGCGCGTCCGGCGTCGGCCCTTGGTTCGGCAATTCGCCGACGCGAGAAGGCGGGATTCTAGCCGGACGGCTCGACGGAATCAACGCGAATCGATGCTGCCCGCGGGGGGCAGGAAGCGGCCTGTTTGCACATTTGGCGCACAAGAGGGTTCCGGTAGAATGTGCCGGTAGAATGTGCCGCTATGTGGACGCCATAGGAGAGTTCTGTGAGTCACCTGCGCTTCCTCGGTCGAGTCAACGTCAAGTCCAACCGGCCGGTGGCGGCTTTGACGCGGCCCACCCTGCATTGCCGTGCGAGCGTAGTCCTCAGCCTCTTGGCCTTGGTTACCCTTTCCTGCGCAGCGGTAGCGGTAGACCCGGCGGCGACCACCGGCGACCACGCTGCCCGCGCCAATCACCGGAACCAACGAGGATCGACGGCGCCGGTCGCAAAGCCGCCTCGCCTGCTGCACGTGTGTAGGGGGCATACCGACGCCGTCTATAGCGTGGCCTTCAGCCCGGATAGCCGGCGCATCGTCTCGGGCAGTTGGGACAAGACGCTCAAGCTCTGGGACGCGGCCAGTGGCCAGGAGATCCGCACCCTCCAGGGACACACGGACCTGGTGCGCAGCGTGGCCTTCACCTCCGACGGGCGGCGGATTGTCTCAGGCAGCGAGGACAAGACGCTGAAAATTTGGGACGCGACGGCGGGCCAAATACTCCTCACGCTTGAGGGACAGACGGACGGCGTTCGCAGCCTGGCCGTTAGCCCCGATGGGCGGCGGATCGCCTCGGGAGGCGAACGCAGGAGCTTGATGGTGTGGGATACGGCCGCCGGCCGGCGAAGCCTGACCATCGACGGGCACACCGATACGGTCTATAGCGTGGCCTTCAGCCCGGACAGCCGGCGGTTTGTTACCGGGAGCCGGGACCGGACGATGAAACTTTGGGACGCGGCCACCGGCCATGAAATCCTTGCAGTCCAGCGGCTTTCCGAGGGCGTTCGTAGCGTGGCCTTCAGCCCCGACGGCCGGCGAATTGCCTCGGCCTGCTGGGACGGGACGCTGAAACTCTGGGACGCGGCCACCGGCCGGCAAGCGCTCACCCTCAAAGGCCATCCCGCCGCCATCCATTGCGTCGCCTTCAGCCCCGACGGCCGATGGATCGTGTCGGCAAGCCGCGACAAGACGCTGAAAGTTTGGGACGCGGCCACCGGCCGGGAAACTCTCACGCTCGCAGGCCATACCGCGGGCGTCTGGAGCGTGGCCGTCAGTCCCGACGGCCAGCGGATCGCCTCGGGCGGGGATGACCGCACCCTGCGGATCTGGGATGCACGGCCGGCCCGGCACACAGTACAACGCAGTCTGGACTGAAACCTCCCGCCGCTCCTACTGCAATCTTCGCTGATCGACGCGGATGCAGACTATTAGCGAAGATCAGCGAAGATTAGCGTTCCTGGCTTGTCTCCCAACAAACGATCGGCCATTCCTTGGCCGGATCCCTGCGCCGTCTCGGCGCCAAGCCGCCGGTCAATAGGGCGAATCCCGTATTAGGCATCGGCGCTCCCTCGGATTGACCGAGGTGCCTAGAATTCTATGTAAGTTGCGATTGTGGAATTGTGATCCCATCGCCGCCGATGTCGTTCAATTGCCCATAGGAAAACTCCATGAAATTTGCATTCTTGGTGCATCCGCTCGGGAATGAGACCGACCGAATGCTCGCCTATATCCGCGAGGTGGATTTGCCCAAGTCGTTCGGCTGGGACATGGCGAGCTTTATCCATGACATGCACGTGGCCATGACACGGGCCAATGAAGATGTCGCTTTAGTCACTAACGAAGTGCGGATCATCGACGAACTGCCCGGGCTCGTTTCCAGCCTGGGGGCGCGGATTGACGGCCGCCTTTATGAAATTCCCATGGACTCGTTCGCGATCCTCGCCAATCCGGACCGCGCCCTGGAGTTCATCCTGGCCGCGGTGGACCAGGCGGCCGAGTGGGGGGCCAAGATTGTCGGCCTGGGTTCGATGACCGGGATCATCGGGGGCCAGGGAAGCTACGTGGCCGAGCACTCGCCGATTGCCATTACCACCGGCAACAGCCTCACCGTTTACGCCGCCGTCGAAAACCTGATCCAGGCCTGCCGGGCGGTTGAGGTGGACATGGCTGGCGAGGAGATCGTAGTGGTCGGTATTCCCGGCAGCATTGCCACCGCGGCCGGCCGACTGTTGCGGCCCAAATGCAAGACCCTCCGGTTGGCCGCCCGGCGGGCCTCGAAGCCGGCGGTCGCCCTGGCCGCCGAACTGGACGCCGAACTGGTCACCGACCTGCCGGAGGTCTTGGCCCGATCACGCATGGTGCTTTCAGCAACCTCTTCGGGCGGATGCATCGACCAGCAGTGGCTGGCGCCGGGCACGATCGTCTGCGACGTGGCCGTCCCGACGGACGTGCTGGGCAGCCAGGCCCTGCGCGAGGATTGCCTTTTCCTCAGCGGCGGTTTGTGCCGAGTGCCCGATACGATGCCGCTTACCTCGCGTTATTTGTGGTTTCATCGCGGGGCCATGGCCGGCTGCCTGGCCGAGACGTTGGTGCTGGCGTTGGACGAGACGGCGGAGAACTTCTCGTTGGGAAGAAGTCTCGAGCCGGCGCGGATCGAACAGATCGGCCGACGGGCCCGCGCCCACGGTTTCAGCTTTTCGCAGTTGTATTCCTTCGGGCTTCCCTTGGAGGCCTCCTTCCTGGTCGGTTTCCGAAAGGCGTTGGCACGGATCGCCAGACGCGACGGGACCCGTCGCGGGTTGGCGGCGGAAGACCGCGACGGCCAGCCGCTGGCCGCCGCCCTTGGGCGCGAGGCGGGCGAGCGGTTCCGCCGCCACATGAATCCGGCCATGTCCGCCATCGGCGGAGGGTTCGTCGTTCCGCTGGTCCGAGGCCAAGGCACGCGGATTTGGGACGCCGCGGGCAAAGAGTATTTAGATTTTGTGGCCGGCTACGGCTCCCTGAACTTGGGACATAACCACCCCGAGGTGGTGGCGGCAATCCGGGCTGCCTTGGCCGAAGATGTGCCGGGGTTCTCGCCGTCGGCCATCAATCCCTTGGCGGCGGCCTTGGCGGAGCAACTGGCAACTATCGCGCCTCCGGGGTTGGAGATGGTCTTCTTCGGCAATAGCGGGACTGAGGCCGTCGAGGCAGCGTTGAAGCTCGCCCGCCGGGTCACCGGCCGCACCGGCTTGCTCTACTGCGAACGTTCTTTCCACGGAAAGACCTTCGGTTCGCTCTCCGTAACCGGCAACCGCGCCTACCAGCGGCCGTTTGAACCGCTGGTGCCGGGATGCGAGTCGGTTCCGTTCGGCGACGTGGACGCCCTGGAACGAGCCTTGAGCTCGCGGCGATTTGCCGGCTTCGTGGTCGAGCCCGTGCAGGCCGAAGGGGGAATGAACGTTCCGCCCGCCGACTACCTGCCGACCGCCCAGAATCTGTGCCGAAAGAGCGGGACCTTGTTGATCGCCGACGAAGTGCAGACCGGTTTCGGCCGGACCGGCACTATGTTCGCCGTTGACGGGCTGCACGTCGAGCCGGATGTGATGGCGGTAGCCAAGTCTCTGAGCGGCGGGTTGATCCCCATCGGCGCGATGCTCGTACGCCGCGACCTGTGGATGAAGGCCTACGGCGCGCTGGAAAGCTTCGCCCTGCACACCAGCACTTTCGGCGGTGGAAGCCTGGCCTGCGCCGCCGGCCTGGCCGCCGTAAGAATCTTCCGCGAAAGTGAGGTGATTGCCAACGCTGCCGCCCGCGGACGGCAGCTCTTGAGCGGTTTGCGGCCCCTTCCGGCCCGCTACTCGGTGGTCAAGGAGATACGTGGCCAGGGTCTGCTGATCGGCATTGAATTCAATCCGCCGCCGGAAAGCATTATCGGCCGCTTGCAGGGTCTGCTGGCCGGCGGGGCGAGCACGTACCTGGTGCCGGGCATCGAGGACGTGCAGCGGGCCCTGACGGCGTCCTACGTGATGGCCCTGCTCCTTCAGGAGCACGGCGTCTACGCCCAGGTTGCCCGCTCCGGGAGCATTCCGG
>JAJYGU010000077.1 GCA_021784975.1 Planctomycetota bacterium | reverse complement strand
CCGTCATCCGGGGCCAGTACCGAATCATGTGTCAAGCGGTGCGCAGAAGGGGACAGTCCCATTTTTGTGGCGACCACGCTGCCGCGTGGTGCCCGCCACAAAAATCGGGACAGTCCCCCATCCGCTGCTGGGCCGCTATTCTTTTCTGGCCGCCGATCCGTTTCAGTTTATCCAGTGCCCGGCCGACGGCGGCGACGCCCTCGGCGTGCTGGCCGGGCAGCTTGGGCCCCTGACGACCCCCACGATAGACGACCTGCCGCCGTTTCAGGGCGGGGCGGCGGGGCTGTTGAGCTACGACTTGGGACGCAGTTTGGAGACGCTCCCCACGCCGGGCATCGACGAGCTTCAGCTTCCGTCGCTGGCCATGGGATTGTACGACGTGGTGGTGGCCTTCGACCATGCCCTCGGTCGGGCATGGATCATTTCCCAGGGGTTCCCGGAGACCGGCGCCGCGTCTCGCCGAGCGCGGGCCGTAGAACGCCTGAAAGAAGCTCGCGGCTGGCTGACGGGCGATCCTGGCCGTGCGCCGCGCCGCACGGCTGCCCAGATCGCCATGGTCCGCCAGGGCGCATTGGCTGCACAATATGAAGTGGACGGCGCCGCCGACATCACCAGCAATTTTTCCCGCCAGGGCTACTTGCAAGCGGTGCAGCGTGTGATCGACTACATCCGCGCCGGCGACGTGTTTCAGGTCAATCTCTCGCAACGCCTCCTCTGTCCGGCCCGCGAAGAGAGCCCGGCGCTCTATCGCCGGCTGCGGGCGTGCAATCCCGCCCCGTTTGCCGGCTACTTCGACGCCGGCGGCTTCCAGGTCCTCAGCGCCTCGCCCGAGCGCTTCCTCTGCGTTCGCGGCCGCGAGGTGGAGACGCGGCCGATCAAGGGGACGCGGCCGCGGACCGGCGATCCGCGGCTGGACCGCCCCGCTGAAGCCGAACTGCTGGCCAGTGAAAAAGACCGGGCCGAGAACGTGATGATCGTCGACCTGCTGCGCAACGATCTTTCGCGGGTCTGCCAACCCGAAAGCGTGCGGGTCAGCCAACTGTGCGGCATCGAGGCCTATGAGCACGTGCTGCACCTGGTCTCGGCGGTCCGCGGCCGGCTCCGCGACGAGTGTTCGCCGTTGGACCTGCTGCGGGCGGCGTTTCCGGGCGGCTCGGTCACCGGCGCCCCGAAGATTCGGGCCATGGAGATCATCGCCGAGTTGGAGCCGACCGCCCGCGGCCCGTATTGCGGGGCGATGGGCTACTGGGGCTTCGACGGCTCGCTCGATCTCAGCATCCTGATCCGCACCATCACCGCCGCCGGCGGCTGGTGGCAGTTCTGCGTAGGCGGCGGGGTGGTGGCCCAATCCGTGCCCGAGCGTGAGTACGAGGAAACCTGGCACAAGGCCGAGGGCCTGCTGCAAGCGGTGAGCCGCCCGTGATCTTGTTGATTGACAACTACGACAGCTTCGTCTACAACCTTGCACGCTATTTCGCGCGGCTGGGACACGAGACCCGCGTGGTCCGCAACACCGCCATCGACGCGGCCGGCGTGAGGAACTTGCGGCCGGCGGCGGTGGTTCTCTCACCCGGCCCATGCGCCCCGGAGCACGCCGGCTGCTCGCTGGAAGTGGTCCGTCAACTGCACGCCGAGATTCCCATGCTGGGGATCTGTCTGGGCCACCAGACCATCGCCCAGGCATTCGGCGGGCGGATCGTTCGCGCACGGGAGCCGGTCCACGGGCGAACGTCGCCCATCCATCACAACGGCCGCGGGGTGTTTGCCGGCTTGCCCAGCCCGCTAAGCGGCAGCCGCTACCATTCCTTGGTGGCCGAGGAGGCATCGCTGCCCGGCTGTCTTGAGGCGACGGCCCGCGCCGACGACGGCACGCTCATGGCCATCCAGCATCGCAGGCTGCCGGTGGTCGGCCTGCAATTCCACCCGGAATCGATTCTTACCGAGCATGGCTACGCGCTGTTGGCGGCGTTCCTGCGGTTGGCCGGCCTCTCCCCGCCGCCAACGTTGCCGAGCATCGAGAGCGAACTGGTCACGGAATCTCGTGCCGCTCCGCCGGCTGAAAGGTGACGCGCACCCGCGTCGGCAGCCGCATCGCGCCGCGGCAGCCGAACCTGACCGAGTGCTCGCCGGCAGAGAGCGTCACGGCCGCGGCCTCCTCACTTGAACGTTCCGGTTGCTTCAGTGGCAGTCCGTAACGCGTGACGGCTTCGCCGGGCCAGAAGAACACGTACTGCCCGGCCGCCAACTCGCCCTTCCACTGCCACCGCCGGCCGTCGATCTCCACGAAGGGATCGGCAAGCGTCTGCGCGTCGCGCGTGCCTTTAGCCGGCGCGCCGCGGGCATGAATTTGCACGCCGACCCGCGATGGTGACTCGGGCGCGCGCACCGACCACGTCGCCGCCTGTGGGTCGGCCGATTCCACTTCGTGCCATGGCCCATAGACGACCCGCTGAAAGTATTGTTTGCCCTCCGGTCCGAGCAGGCGGTATTCGCGGCGCCTAGCGAGAAGCTTGGCCCGTTCCTCCGGCGTCTTCTTGCCCGCCAGCGCCGGATCGATTCGCAAGCGTTCTCGCATGGCCGGCGGAACGCGGCCCGAAAGCCGCAGCTTTTCATAGCGGGCGATCAGGTCGAGCACCTGGCCGGTGAAGGGCTGCCGGGCCGCGGCCTCGCAGGAGACCTGGAACGACATCGACGAGTCGTAGCCGATGGTGGCCCCGAGGATGTACTCATATTCGTCGGGCGTGGCGTTGGGATCGTAGCCGTAGTACCAGCCGATGTCCAAGGGCATGCCGTTGCGCCGCATCGGATCGAAGCCTGCCGAGCGCTCGTCGAGGTAGCCCTTCAGGTCGCCGTGCCCGTCGGCCGAAGCGCTGCGGGCCAGCAGGTGCCACGAGTAATGGCTGTAGCTGCTGGCCTGGAGGAGCATATTCTTGTTCTCAAGCTTGTCGTAGAAGGCCTTCAGCAGCCGGGCGTTGTAGTACCAATGGTCGCCCTGCAAGGCCTCCGAGCCGTCGAAATAGATCATGTCGATGCCGCAGGCGTTGGCCACCTTGGCGAAATGGCCGGCCACCTCGTCGGTAAGCGAGGTGTCCATATCGTGCATGTAATAGCCGTAGGACCGCACCAGGTGCAAGACGCGGTCGCCCTTCTGGTGGGCGGACGGCTTGGTGCCGAGGTATCCGCGGCGGCAGTGGGTCAGCCCGAAGGGCGCCGCCAGCGACCGTCCCCCATAGGCGATCAATTCATCGCCGACGCGGACCACCCTGCCGGTACCCATGTATCCGCCGTCCTCAGCGGGAAATTTTTCGGGCGAAATGTCGAGTGGCAGTAGGGCGGCATGTTGATCAATGTCCGCCGCCAGCGCGGCAGCAGCCCCGGTCACCAGCCGCCGGTCGGGCACAGGCGTAATATACGGATCCGGCGGATAGATCGAGGCCCCGAGGAAGTGCAGCCCGACGCGAAAGCCGGCTTGCTTGAACCGCCCCAGCGTCCGCTTCAGGCCGTCGAGGCCGTCGGGGAAGCGATCGCGATTGATCTCGTAATGGCCTGTGCCCAGCGACCACGATTCCTGGCCCAAGAGGATCGTAGAAAATCCGCCGCGGCGGGCGATGGCCAGGGCCTGGTCGAACTGCGACTGGCGGAAGTTGGTCAGGAAGAAATACGATTGCTTGACCCACGGCGACCTCTTGTTCCACACTCCGCCCGGCCGCGGGCTGGGCAGGCCGGCCGCCACCTCGAAACGCGCGATCGTATCGAAACGCTCCGCTTCGGGGCAGGCGATGACTCCGAAGGCCGCCGGCTGGATGCCATGCTTTGTGGATGTTTCCGCGAAGAGCGAAACGACGGGGTTAGACCAGAGCGGCGAGTCGGCGGCCTCGAAATCTTCCAGCACCTCCACGCGCTCGCGGCCCCCGCGCTCGATCACCGCTTCCACTTGGCCGATCAAGCACGTGACCGTCTTGTTGGCCGGCATGCCGTTATAGTAAAAGTTCAACGAGGCCACGTGGTCGTAACGGAGCGTGTTGATCGGACACTCCGTGAGCGTCACCCGACGCCAGCCGTGAAAGTCGATGGGGAGATAGTTGTCGCGATAGCCGCCGGCGCCGTCGTAGAGTTGGATCTTCAGCGCCTGGCGGTTGCCGTCGCCGTGGACCCAGGCCCGGATCGCCTTGCAGCCGGTGAGATCCAACGGGTGGGCGAAGTCCTTGCCACACATGCTCCAGCCGCCGCCGGCTTGGTTGCAAGTGGCGGTGAAACGGGCGGCGTGTCGGCCGACTTTGCTTTCGTCACAGCACACCAACGTGTGCCGGCATCCGGACCGGTCTGCCTGATGTACGCCGATTTGGCTATGGCTGGCAAACACGTTCGGCTCGGCAGCCATGACGGCTGCAAAACGGCCGCCTTTGCTGCCGCCGTTGAGCGTGCCGGTAATGCGGGCGTCGGACGGCACGGCCAGGCTGAACAGCCGCAACCGCGTGATTCCGCCGCGCGGTTCGAGCCTGACCAGGCGAAACACGGCAAAGCCTCGGCCGGTGGTGACACGGAAGTCCGCCGTGACGTGATCTTCGAACCGCAAGCTCCAGCGGTCACCGGTGATTTCAAGCGACTGCGGCAGGTATCCGCGGCCATCGCGCTCGATCGTGAAGGCCGGCCGGCTGCTCGCGGGCCAGCGGACACCGTCACCGAAGGTCAATCCGCTCACGACGCCGCGATCGTCGATCGAGAGCTTGCTCGTAGAAAGATCGAGGGTGGCGGCAGGAATCGCAACGGTCTGTGAGGCAACAATGAACGCCAACAATAAGGTGCTCAGTCTCATCACGCCCTCCTTTTGGAACACTGATCTTCGCCAATCCTCGCTAACTAAGATATCAGCGCCGATTAGCGAAAATTAGCGTTCCTAAATGATGGCCAACCTATTCCGGCACGATACCTATGTCAACAGACCGCGGTGGCGCCCGGCTTGAATTCCTGTATGACGGCCCGGTAATGCTGCGCCAGGCCATCGACCGCCGTTTGGATGTTGAAGTACCGCTCCGCGCGGCGACGTGCGGCTGTACCAAGCAAGTTGCGAGCCACGGCGTCGCCGGCCAGGCTGAGAATTGCTTCGGCCAAGGCGTCGGCGTTGCCCGCCGGCACGAGCCGGGCCGCATTTTCTCCGGGCGGAAAGATTTCCGGCGTGCCGCCGACGTTGGTGGCGATCACGGCCAGGCCCGCGGCGGCCGCCTCCAGCAGCACCCGGCCCAGCGGCTCCTGCCGGGCGGGATGTACCAGCAGCGTCAACTCGCTCAAGAGCCGCGGTACGTCGTCGCGGTGGCCCAAGAAGTGTACCCGCCCGGTTAATGCCCCTTCGGCCGCGGCGTGCAACTGCTGTTCATATTGCCGCGATTCGTCTTTGTTGGAATGCCGCTCACCGATCAGCACGTAATGCACCTGCGGCAAGCGGTCCGCCAGCGATTGGGCGGCCCGGAGCAGCACGTCTTGCCCCTTGCGCAGCCCGAGTTGCCCGATCGTCCCGATCAGCATCGAGTCGTCGGGAATGCCAAGCTGCCGGTGCAGCCAGCCGGTGGCCGGCCGCGGGCGGAAGTCTTGCAGGTCAACGCCGTTGTAGAGCACGTGCGTTTTTTCTGCCGCCAAGCCCTGGGCGAGGTGAAAATTGCGGACCGAGTTGGAGACCGCCAGCAAGCGGGTATGACCGTTCAGATCGGCCACCGCCCGCGCACTCAGAGTGACGATATCGCGGAGGTGGGCGATACTCGGCATTCGCAGTTCAGCGGCCACCGGCCCGGAAAGCCGCCCCATCGCCAAGCTGTTGGCGTGGAGCAAATCGTGCCGGCGGGCGCGGATCACCCGCCCAAGTTCTTCACGCAACCGGGACTGCGGCCGGCGAGCGCCGTCGGCGGTACGGCACTCCAAGGGAATTGTTTCTATAGCACTGCCGCGAAGCGTCTCCGCCAGCGGCCCGTCGCCGGGACACATCACCGTCGGTGAAAAACCGGTCGTCCGCAGCCGCGGCAGCGTGGCCAACATCGACCGCTCGCCGCCGTTGAGGGTCGGATACTCGCAGAGCAGCAAGATTTCCCGCTTCATCGCTGGCGCCTCGCGGGAGACCTACGACGCGATAGACCGGTACTGATTGGCTTTTCTGATGAACCGCGCGTCCGGCCGCTGTCTACGATCGTGCGGAAGGAATATCCGACCGAGGGTTGACTTGAACTGTTCAACGCCACTGGCGAGGTTGAGCGTCACCAACTCCTCGACCTTCGCGGGATTGATTTGCATCGTGTATCCTTCATCGAGGTAGATCAGGCCGTTGTCGTAGGCGCGATGATACGTGGGAGACAGGGCAATACCATTGCACACGTCGTCAACGCTCCCCGGCGCACCCACTGGTAGGATATGCGCGGCATCGACGAGCTTGAGTTGCGCCGTGGTGACCGCACACCGATTATCGTACGCGCATAACACCTGCTTTTTGAAGTTACCATCCCGAGAAAGACGGCTGACCGTCTGCACGATCCGCTTACGCTGCTCCGGCAGCGAAGCGACCTCTTGCGGTGATATCGGCTCTAGAGAGACAGCCCTATTCAGCAAATGAAGTGTTGCCGACTGTTTGCCGAGCCTATGAAGCTGCACAGAGTGATGCGCATAGTTTAGAAACTGGTCGGGACGAATGCCAATGGCGATCTCCCGATTGCTCTTCCTGTGGAATGACAAGCCATCCTGCTGCGATTGCTTAACCACTTGGATGTCAATTGACACCATCGGCGACCCTTCGGTGAACCTTTGGTGGAATCCAACATCAAAACCAGCAAACAAGTTCAGCGTTGGCTCATACCCCACAAGCACCGTTGGGCCGTGCGGGTTCAGTGGAAGAGGCGACGTAACTGTAGTCATTTGGATTCGGTATTCGTCAGGAAGGCTTTGCCGTCCGCCAAACGTTAGCGTCCAGATGTAGACCCAAAGCAGATAAGACTCGTCCGATCGCGAAGTGATCAAGAACTCGCGCGGATGCACCAA
>JAJYGU010000347.1 GCA_021784975.1 Planctomycetota bacterium | reverse complement strand
CCTCCAAGGGCGAAAAACGAGCCAGTCCCCGGCCTGTGAACGGTTACCACCAGTGGCATTTCTTCGCGTGGCTTGAATACCAATGATTCGAGTCTTTCCGGCACTGCACCAGTCCGCTTTCGGCCTTGTCAAGGGTGTCAATCCACTCTCGCGCCGTTGGCCGTGCGGCGGGGTCTTTGTGTCCGTGGACGAAACACCGAAGGAACATCTCCTGAAGTTCGGGATGAAGGACCGAGAAAGCGGGTGCGGCCGGCGGAGGCGCAAACTCTTTGTTCGATTGGTAGGGAAAGATTCCTTGCGTGGTGCAATGCAGGTACGTCTCGCCGGGCACGGAATAAGTTGGTTCTTCGACCGCGCCGAGCGCGCCCTATCTGGCTGCTCGCGTCATTTCGGTCGCCAGGTGAGTTCTACCGTCCGAACCACGCCAAAGTGGTTGTGGGTTGTGATGGTAATCGAGCCGCGGTCCCGAGCACGGGCAAGCATGTCGTTAAGCTCTGACAGGCTGGTCACCTCCTTGCCATCCACGTGTGTAATGGTCTGCGCGTAGCCGAGTCCGGCCTTTTCCGCCACGCTGCCGGCTGGAGCTCCGAAGATGAGCAAGCCATCCGAAACTTCCGAACAGCGGATGCCGAGCGTCTCGGGCGGAGCTTCGAGCACCACGTGAATCACCCTCGGATTCCTGGCCGACGGCGGTGGGTTCGCTGCGGGCGGCGGGGCTGGTGCTCGTACTCCACCGGCAAGCGAAAGGACCACCGGTACGCCCTCGACATCGGGCAACACGGAGCGGACGGGCGTTTGCTTGACGCCAAACTCGGCCAAGGCCGTCTGCGGCACCTTTTCGCTGACGTAGCGGTAGAGTTCGTCCACGTCGATCTTGCCGTCCGGCACAAGGTCGGCCTCGCCATGCAGCCCGCGGATCAGCCAATAGCTGAACAGCCCCTGATACTTCTCCTTCCATTCCAGGCTGACCTGGTTGCCCTTGCAACTGGCCAGCGTGACGAGCCCGGTGACATTTTCAAAGGCCTTGGTGAGCTTCTCGCCGTCCAGCGATTCGCCCTTGAGTGCCCCACTGTGGCAGCAGTCGAGGATCAGAATCTTATTGGACGCTTTGCACCGGCCAAGCTGCTCGCGCAGCCGGGCGATGCCCAGCGACGAGTGTTCGATGTCTTCCAGCCGAGTGTCGGTGGTCGCCAGATACATTCGCCCGTTGGCGGGATTCCACAGGCCGTGGCCGCTAAAGAAGAACAGCAGCGTGTCGCATTCTCCCGGCTTGGCGAGCCAAACATCGATCTGCCGGCGCAGGGTTTCGCAGTTTGGCTTCAATAGTGTATTGTCGGTCACTTGGAGAATATTCTGCCGTGAAACGTGTCCGATGGTTGAGAGCGTATCCGCAAACAACTTCGCATCTTGCCCGGCGCAGGCCAATCTTGGGGCGGCCTGATATTGCTGGATGCCGATGACCACCGCCCAGGTCTGCTTGATGCTCGACGCTTCGACGACCACGTTCCGCTCCTGGGCCAAGGCGCAGGGGCACACCGAGCCGGCTATAGCCATCATGGTAAATATCGGCACCGGAACAATGCGCAACATGGTGGGACCTTTCTCAACGCCGTACAGTGAGCACGGTTGCTGGCAATCTTTATTCTCGCAGCGTGACCTCGTAATCGGCAGTCGTTCCCGTCTGCATGTCATAAACACGAATTGTCATATTTGCGGGCGAGGCGTTGACCGCCGTGGAGAATTCGCCATACGTGGTGACCGATTGCCCGTTGATGTGCGTGATCACATCGCGGCCGGCCACCAGGAAGTATTGTTTGCCGTCGCTGCCGCGAAGTTGCGTGCCGGGATAGGTCGGTATGACCAGGGTCACTTCCAGGCCGCCGGCGCGCGCCCCGCGGGCGGTTTGCTCGGCGGTCACCCCGAAACGGAGTTTGCCTCGCCGCCGCGAAACCGACAAATCGACCGTATAATCGTTCGTCGTCCGCGTTTGCATATCGCATACCCGAATCATCATGTTGTCCGGCGAATGGTCGATCGCCTGGGAGAACTCTGCGTAGGTGGTAACATGCTGCCCGTTGACGTGCGTGATGACGTCGCGACCGGCCACCAGGTAGTACTCTTTGCCGTCGCGGCCGCGTAGCTGGGTGCCGGGGTACGTGGGTATAACCAAGGCTACTTCCACTCCGCCCAAGGATGCGCTGCGCGGGGTCTGTTCGGCGGTCACGCCAAAACGGATCGATCGCGACTGGGCCGCCGGAGGAGCGGCAGGCTCGCCCGACGGGCTGGCCGGAGTGTCAGTTGGCGGTGCAGACGGACTGTCGGACGGCGTGGCCAGGGGAGCAACCAGCGAATTGTTATCCAACGTATTGGCGAGCGATCCAGCAGGGTTGCCTCTCGAACCGGCGGCGGCCAGGTAGGCCGTTTGACGCGTCATCCCGGCGTACCGCGTTTCAATTGCATCGTTGACGTTGGCCACGACGTTCGACCAACTCAAGGCACGATCGTGATTCGTGTGGACATATTCGAGAAACGTGAAGGTAAAGAATCCGCCGCCCGGCCCGCCCCTGGCCTCCTGGCCTGGCTTGGTGCTGCTGACGAAGACGAAGCCGGTGGGATCGAGGAACAGCGACTTAAACGACGCGGAAATCCGTGTCGGGGGAGGGTAGATGGGAGCCGCCATCGGACCGGAAACGAAAGTGCTGCACGTATCGGTGAGGGCGACGGCCAAGCGGGGCCGCGCCTGCTCTAGGGCCGCCTTGACGGCCCTCATGGCAAGCGGCCGGCGGTGAGGATACAGGACGTGCTCCCGGGCCTGTTGGTCGTACCCACCGTGACCGGAGTAATAGAACACGATGGTGTCGCGAGCGGGCTGAATGTTCATCCGCTGGATCGTTGCCACGATCCGCTCGGGCCGCACCCACAATCCGCTTATGGTCTCGACGTGCAATTGCCAGTCCGGCACGTTGCCGCGGAAGACCTCCGGCACGGCCTTCAAGTCCGCTTTGACCGACTCCCCAATGCTCGGATCGTTGGTGTCGGCCACCACCAGCAGGTGGATTCGTGCTGCGGTCTCTTGCCCCGAGGCGGCCGGGCACGCAAATGCAGCAAGCCAAATCAACAGCACAGCGACAATCGGGAGCGATTTCGCGTACCTCATTTTGCATCTCCTGACCCTTGCCATAACCTCGTTGCTCTACCACACCACATGCCAGTGGCACGCTGCGCGCGCACCTTTGCCAGTGTCCTACTGTGGCGGATAGATAAAGCCCCGCAAAGGCAGGTCGCGCGTCCCGCCGACGACATGGATCGCCTGGTCCTCCGAAGAACCGTAGTTGTGCCCCGAGAACTCAAACGCCGTCGTGAAGTGTCCACCCTTCTCGTCCCAGTTCCAATGTTCAACGGTGAACGAGACTACGTTGCCCCCTTCGGTGTGGACACTCTGCACGACTCCCACATGTCCTTCCGGGTTTCCCTTCCAGGCATTGAGTACCATGATGGCGCCTTTTTGGGGCGTCTGGCCCTGGGGAAACTTGCCGTTGAACCAAAGCCGGGCGGCCCGCACGGAAGGCAAGCTGGGATAGGGCAAATGCTCGCGTTCGATGATTTCTCCCACGCCCCAGGTGCACTGCTGCATGACGTACTGTCCCCGTCGTGCCGCGTTTTCCAGGGCCTGCATGTCTTCCCGCAAAGCGAGGCCGGGCCCCGAATTAGACTCTGCTTGCGACCTGTTGCGGAGAAACGCCGGGAACTGCTCGCTCACTTTCTGGGCCACCGCCTCGATCTCCTCCTTGCTCGGGCGACGGACGACACCGTTAGCGGTGGGGGAGGTTGCCGATCCACTGCCGGCACTGCTTGGCGCCGCGGTCGGCTCACGCGGACCAGCCTCGGGTAATTTCGCCGTCGAATCTCCAAACCTGAGCGATTGCAGGAGGTGTTCGTAGTCGCGCGGCGTGTTGTGGTCGTTTGGATCGTAATTCGTAGAGATCATGTAGACGCCGCCGGAGCAGGCCACAAAGACATGCTGCATGGTCTGCCCGCCCACGGAAGACCCGAGCCAGACGGCCGAACGCTTTTCCACGCCCACGGCGATTGTCTGTGAGGTGTGCGGAGTGTCCCGCACCCCGCCTTCGGTAATCCCGTCAATCACATATTGGCTAATACCTTCCGGCGTGTACGGGTGCATGGCGCCGCCCGGGTGGCGGGCGATGGCGATATAGGTATAGCCGGGTTTTGGCTCGCGCGGCTGCAAGAGCAACGAAGTCGGATCGCGCCGCTGCACAATCCATCCGTCGGGCACGAGAAACTTCAAGGGCCCCAACGTGTCGGGCGTGCCCCGCAACGGTTGCGAGCTCTTGGCCGGCGGCGCGACATCGGGGTTACCGCTGTTGGCCACGCGACTCGACTCGTTGGGGACTGTCCCGAGTTTTGCCGCAGGAGGCGGCAAAAATGGGACTGTCCCCCTTTGGTCCGCGGCACTCTCTAGCAGCTTGCGGGTAGCATCGGCAACGCTCTTGCTGAGTGATTCCACTTGCTGCGGCGTGAGGTAACCGTTCACGGGGACTGTCGCAATTTTCGCGGCGGGCACCGACGGGGGCACCCGCTTGCGGGTCGCGTTGGTCGGCGGTGAAAATGGGACTGTCCCCTTTGGCCGTGAAACGCCGGCGGGCGGTGGCGATTTTGCGGGCTCCTCGGCCGTCCGCAGAAGTTCTCCAATCGAGCCGCCCACCTGCGAAGCCAGCTTGCTTGACTGGCTCCTTGCCCAGTCCTGGACGGCCTTCTCCTGCTGCCGCAAGATCGGCTCGCTCGGCTGGGGCGGATGCTGCTGATAGAAATCATCCAAAATCTTCCGGGCCGCGGTCGGCTCGGCGGCAAGACTTCGCTCAGCGCTCACGCCGCACACTGCGGCAAATAAGGGCCAGACACAAATACGGCGAAGCAACACAATACACCTCCATTCGTTCTTTTTCCGAGACTGTAGCATGGTCGTTGTTCCACACATCTCTTGGCCCAGCAAATGCTGGTAGGCCGGCAGGGCGACGTCCGTTTTAGGGGCGTTTCCGCCGCAGGCGGTGTTAGGCCCGTGCTTCAACACGGGTCCGCGGGAGCGACCGTCCACATGTATTCTCCTTGGTGGTTGTGACGCTCGTTCACGAGCGTCCTGTTCACAGCGTTTGGCAGGAGGCCCGTGAACCGGGCCTGACAGCCGATCTCCTCGCCACCGATGAACCCGGCGTCAACGCCGGGCCTGAACCGCGTTGCGGCGGAAAGGGTCGTGAACGACCCTCACCTATCCGCCAGTCCAGTTGTGCATAACGAGGGGGGCGTTGTCCCGGGGTTTCGCATTTGAGCTTTTCAGGCTCGCCAACCCAATCACTCTGCCAAAGTCTCCTTTTCCTCGGTTGTTCTGGTCGCCGTCATGATGGTGAAGGGCGCTCGCACAGTGTTCGCGCTGCTCTGGAGCGATGTTGGTGTGTTAAAATGGTTCGTCCGGATCTTGGTCGCCGACCTTTATGCCGCGGCGCCAGAGAAAGCCCTCGGCGATCGACATGTACACATCTACTCGGTCTGCGGGCGAAAGCCGGCGTTCCGCGATTTCGAGCAGTTCTTTATGGACGCCCTTTCGCGCCAGGCGCGTAAACTCCATGGGCAGCACCACCGAACCCCACGATCTATCTTTCTCTGCCAGTTCGAGTGCCTCGGCAAGTGTGCGCTCAGCGTCAATGGTCCTGCCGCAGAGGGCGTAGTCGCGAGACATTTCCGCGAGGATCCAAATATCTGCGTTGGACAGGCGAAAGCCGCGAGATCGATTCTCTTCGCGTACGTGAGCCAGCCACTCAGAGAGCGTCTTCAGCGAACCGGCAAAATCGCCGATCCGGGACTGAACGCGCACAAGATCGCGCATGCGATCGTCATATCGTGACGATTCGCCGGACGGCAGTAATTGTCGCCATCGATCGAGTGTCCCATGTGCAGCATCGGTATGACCAAGTCTGGCTTGGAGGATTGCGAGGTCACGAAACAGGAACCACGCTTTCGTCTCGTCGCCGCGCACAGATGCTAATGTGTCGTCAAAATTGGCTACAAGCAGCGAGAGCATCTTCTCGGCTTCCGCATTTTCGCCAACCTCTTGATACATACGACCAAGGCCCCAGATGCTTCCATCCCTCTCGTACTTGTCTGTGTGGTGTCGATTCAATATCGTGGGCGCTAGTTGTTTCAACGTGTCCCGTGCCGTTGCGCTGTCGCCGCCTTCGATAGCCAGGTTGGCCCATTGGCCCAGGAACAACAAGTCTGCTGCCCAATCATGCAAGCCCTGCTTAAGAATTGCCCTCCTGTAAGATTCACAAAATTCACTCAGCGTTCGCTTGGCGTCGTCCTTCTCACCGCGCAGAAACTGCTGTTTAGCGATCTCCAGACGGATAGATGCCCCGTATCCCAACTTCTCGGCTTCTGCGCCCGTACTCATTGCGTCCGAGAACCGCCCTAAGCGCGCTTGGACCTTCGCAATCTCGTACAGCAGAGCCCTTTCGCTGTTGTCCTTTCGAAAGTGATTTCGCACCGTTTCCAAAGCGCCGTCGACATCGCCACCCTTCGCTTGAGCGTCTGCAATGTAATACGAGTCCCTCTTGACCGACGGGTCGGCCACCGCTTTAGCTCTATCAATCGTAGCCAACATGCCGGCGCGGTCGCCAGCAAGACTCTGGAGGTGCGCGAGCTTAGAGAGTTGCTGAGCTTGCGAACCGCCTTCGCGGTAGTCAGCTCTATTCAAGGTGATTGCAAGCGCGAGCGCTTTCTGGATGTATTCCTTTGGATCTGGACCGGAGGGAGCAAGGTCAAAATCATCGTTGAGATCGCCTTTCAGCGCCGGCGTCTGGGTGCCGTTGAACTTGCGCATTACGTAGGCTTTGGTTTCACGATTGGCGTACCCGTAGAGATCGACGAGCGATACGCGGCCTTTGCCCTCGGCGTCGGCCTTGCCTTCCAGGCCTTCCAGCAGAAAATGCATGAACACCCCGTGGCCGAAATCCTGGTCC
>JAJYGU010000464.1 GCA_021784975.1 Planctomycetota bacterium | reverse complement strand
CCACGTTGCGGAGCATGATGTCGCGGAGCCGGGTTTCCGGGGGACTGAGCAAGAGGCCGCGGGCAGGAATCACGCCTTCCAGCCGCCCGTGGCCGTCGACCACGTAGAAATACACGATCCGTGCGGGCGGCGGCGACTCGCGGATGGCCGCCAACGCCTCGCCCACCGTATGCTCGACCCGCAGCCGGGCAGTATCGGTGCGTATGTGCTGCACCACCGGATCGGACAACTCGGCGGCAGCAATCACGGTTCACCTCGCATGCGCGCCTGTTGCAGATTCTGCGTCAACTGGTGCGCCGAAGGGGACAGTCCCCGCTTGCTGCCGGGGCGACGCTGGATTTGATAGCGTTGGCCGGCCTTGGTGGCAAATTCATAGATCCCGCCGATCGGTTTCGACACTTCGACTGTCTTGCCATCTGACGTTCTCAAAACAGGCGCTTCGCTCCACGGGGAATAGAGCCGGCAAGGGCCTCCCTTTTCACTGACAACCTCAATTTCTCGCACCGCGCCGTGCTCCCACCGAGCGCTCACCAGAAACGCTCCTTCCGCGCGGAAGTCCCGAAAGCTCGCCGCTACCTCGCTCGGCCAGCAGGGAAAGATCCGCAGCACTCCGCCAAAGCTTTCGAGCATCATCTCTTCCAGCGGAGCGCAGATGCCCAGTGTCTCGGTCCATGCCCCGGCGTGGCCGTAATTGGCAATGCTCATGGCCCAGATCAGCCCATTGGGATGCCGCCAGCGCTGGATAATTCGCTTCATTCCCAGGTAGACGCCCTCGGGGTTGAGATTCCCGGAACGTATCGAGGGGACGGCAAACAAGGGGTATTGGCCGGCGTACCAGCGATCGGCCTCGACATTCGGCCATGGTGTGGTCGAGGTGCTTCGCGCCGCCGGCTGGTACGGCCTTCCCAGGCCGAACTCCGGCGGATTCGCCTCCCGGAAGTGCTTTGCGATGCCCGTCAGCCGCACCAACGGCTTGCCGTCGTCGCCGGCCGCGTGGTCCAGCCGGTCTCGCCATTGCTGCCGCAAATCGGCGTCGACTCTCAGCACTTCGCTGGCCAAGATCGCCGTCCGCAGGCAGTAATGGGCGTACTGCATGACCTGGGCCCGGTCGGTGTAGTCCTTCGCGTCGCCGGTAAAGCCGTCCTCGCCTTGATTCGAGGGGAAGATGTGATACAGGCCGTCGCCGCGCTTCTGCATGAAGTCGGTATAGAACAGGGCACACTCGCGGATCGCCGGATAGCCGACCTCGGCCAGCCACTTGTTGTTCTTGGTCAGTAAGTATCGCTGCCAATGCGGTGTGACGGCCCAGCCGGTCATGTAGGCCATGCGTCCCATGGGCACGGCCCCGAGCACGTCGTCGGTGGCGACGATCGGGTAGCCGCTGAGCTGAATGAACGCGCCCCGCGTGCCGTAATACTTCCGGGCAATGATCCGGCCCATTTGCAGGAAGTACTGGATGGCGGTGAAATAGGCGTCGCCGACCTCGAGTTGATTCGCGGTGAAGTCGGCCCAAAAGGGTTGTTGCAGGTTGTAGTTGGTGTGATAGTCGCCGTGCCAATGGGAGAAATCGCGGACGGTGCTCGGCAGAAACAGCCCCGGCGGCGGCTTGCCGGCCTTGGTGGTGCACCGCCGGGCATGAAAAGTCTCGTACCACAAGTTCTCCAACAGCGGATCGCCGATTCTAACCGCCGAGTGCGACCAGAAGCGGGCTGCCGCCGCTTTGGTCTCGTAGGCCCACTTGGCTGGTTGCCCTTGATCGGAAATCGGGGACTGTCCCGATTTTTGCGGCGGGCAGGGCACCGACCGAAGGTTGGCCGCGGCAGCGTGTTCGCCACGAAAATGGGACAGTCCCCTTCTGCCCCCAGAAATCGCAGCGGCGAGCCTGGCCACTTCCGCCTCCGGGCCCTTGCCGTCATTGGACGATGGGACCGCCACCACCAGCCAGCCGCTGTTCTCGGCGGCAATGTGGAGTCTCGCCTCTCGCACCGCCCCCATGGGAATCGCATGGATTTCGCCACGCGACACGAATGGGGCCATCAGATAGCGGAACCCTTGGGGGAAGGTCGGATCGGGCGGAAAGGTCTGCTCGATGACCGGCCGGCCGGTCAACTGCCGCACCGTCGGCGGCGGCAGCGGCTTGACCTTGGCGGCATCCTTATCGCTCAACAGGAACGCCCCGTGCCCGGATTCGGCGAAGAACCGTTGGCCGAACTGCCGATAATCCGGGTCCGCCCAGCGATACAGGGCAAACCGCAGCGGCGGACCGTTGCCCATGCGGGTCTGGTCGGTCCAATTCAAGAGTTCCCATCGCACCACCAGCACATTATCGTCGGGCGGTACAAAACACGTTGCCCTCAACTCGACCCCGTTGTCCGCATGGGCAGTGATTCGCAGGCAGCCCTGTTCGATCGACAGGTCTTGCCGTATTCTTAAGCCCGGCAGATCGGGCGGCAACTGCAGGGCCAGCTCGCCGACCGGCTTTGGGCAGGGATACGGCCGCTTGTTGTAGCTGGCCGGCGCGCCCTTGCAGAGTTCCCGCATGCGCTCTGGATTCTTGGTGCCTTTCAAGGCCACCGCTTCCGATTCCCCATAGGGCGGGCATTTCCAGCCCTCCTCGGCGATGCCGTGGGCGATTTCCTGGATATGCGGCGGCTTGGGGTCGTCGCTGGTGTCGATGCGGCGGTCCCAAACGTCGCCCTTCCCGAACCGCCAGCGGATCTGGTCCCTCGACTGGTACACGCTGACCGAGAGATCGCCGTTGCCCAGCAACAGGCCGTCCTCGGGCACCAAGAGCGGCTGGGCGACTGAGAGCACGTGCCGCGTGGCCACGCCGGGCGCCGCTGTTTCCCCGGCGGAGGTATTTAAGTGGCCCGCGATTGGTTGGGCAGTGAACGCCGTCACGCAGGCGGCAGCAATAATCATGCGAATCATGGCAAGACTCCTATGATTTCGCAAGTCTACCGCCCGAACCGCATCCAAACAAGCGAGAGGAACAAAACGTCTCCAAGCGTGATATCCCGCCGCTAAGCACGCCCAACAGAGTAGGGCCGAGCGAAGTAGTGCAAGAAAGGGCCTCGCAATTGGGAGAAGCCATGACCATGAAGATCCTATTGATTGCGCCCGCGAGTGGAAAATGGCGGCATGTCGGTCGTCGCCGCTGGCTCAACGGCCGCACCTTCCGCTTTTCACTGCTGAGTCTGCTGTCGGTTGCCGCCGAGAGCCCGTCCGACGCCGACATTCGCGTCGTGGACGAACAGATCGATGAAATCCCGTGGGACGCCGACGTGGATCTGGTCGGCATTACTTGTATGACAGCGCTGGCGCCGCGTGCCTATGAGATTGCACAGCGATTCCGCAGCCGGCACATTCCCGTCGTGCTGGGCGGTGTCCATCCTACGCTCTGTCCCGAGGAAGCGGCGCGGCACGCCGACGCCATTGTGGTGGGTGAGGCGGAAGGTGTTTGGGGGCAGGTCGTGGCCGACGCGTCCGCCGGGCGGCTCCAAGGGATGTACCGCAACGAACTTCCGCCGCTGGACGGATTGAAGCGCCCGCCCCGCCATCTGCTGTCGGCCGGGAAATACGCCACCATCAATGCCGTGCAGGCGACCCGCGGATGTCCGCACGGCTGCGACTTCTGCGCGATTGCCGCATTTAACCGACATACGCAGCGCCGCCGCCCGGTCGAAGAGGTGATCGCCGAAATCCGGGACCTGCCAAGCCGCGGGTTCATGTTTGTCGACGACAACTTGACGGCCGATCGAGACTACGCCGAGAGTCTGTTTACCGCCCTGAAACCGCTGCGGAAGCGGTGGGTGGCCCAGTCGACCTTGGCAATCACCGACGATCCGGGCTTGGTGCGATTGATGGCCGACGCCGGATGCGCCGGAATCTTCGCCGGCCTGGAAACGTTTTCCGCAGAGAACCTGGGTTCGGTGAACAAGACCTGCCATCGGGTCGAACAGTATCGCGAGGCGATTCAAGTCTTGCATCGCCACGGAATCACCGTGGAAGCGGGGATCGTGTTCGGTTTTGACGGCGATGGGCCCGACGTATTCCGGCGGACGCTGAAGATGCTCGACGACTTGGAGGTCGACCTGATTCAAGTCTCGATCTTTACGCCATTGCCCGGTACGCCCCGCGCGACGCTCTTGGCTGATCGCATCTTCGATCACGACTGGGCAGACTACGACTTCCACCACGCCGTTTTTCAGCCCGCCAAGATGTCTGCCCGCGATCTCCAGGCGGGTCACGACTGGGTGACCTATCAGTTTTACAGACCTTGGCGCATCCTGCGACGCCTGTGGCGGCACTTGCGCCGGCCTGGAGCTTGGCCTTCGGTGCCCTATCTGGCGACCGTAAACGCCGCTTATCGCGGACGAACGCACCGCTGGCAGATACGTGGCTGGGATCCGGCCGAAAATGCACCGGCTGGCGGTCGTCTGAGGCTCGGGGTGACGCCGCGAAGTCTAGCAGTTGTCCAGCAATAACTCGCAGAGTTCTGTGATCTGTCAATCACCAGCGGGATCGTTTGTTTCGCGGCGGCTGGCAGTCATCAGCTATCTAACTCTCGGGACGGGTACATAACGGGGCAGGAGAGCAGTTCCCGTTGCCTCGCCCCTAACGCCGTGCTAAGATCGGTTTGGGATGAAATGTCACAAGAACAAGCACATCCGCGCAGCCGTCGATTATGCGATTGCCAAAGGTTGGCGGCTGGAAATCGCCGGCGGGCACGCCCATGCGTGGGGCTACTTGCTGTGTCCCGAGAGAAGTCGTGACGGCCACCGTATTTCCGTTTTTTCGACACCGCGCTGCCCGGAACATCATGCCGCGTCAATCCGACGGGCGATAGATGCTTGTGAGCACAAGGACGCCTGACGAATGAACTACCACTTTACTGTAGTGCTGGCCAATTGCGAGGTAATGACTCCCGAGCTGACCGAAGCGTTATATGCCGCGGGCTGCGATGATGGCACGCCCTGGTCTGGCAATCGCCAGGCGTTCGTAACGTTTGATCGCGATGCTGAATCGCTAGAGGCGGCTATCCGTTCAGCGGTCGCCGATGTGCATCGAGCTGGCTGCACCGCAAAACACACAATCGTCGAGTCGCCCGAGCCGGTTGCGTAGGAGCAGAAGAGGTGTCAGGAACCGTTATTGGGCTCTTCCTCGGTCTGAAAACGGTTCCTGACACCCTTTTCGCCCCTTTTCGCCTCCGAAGGCAGGGTGCCGCTGATCTACGGCCGGGAGGGTAAAGGTGGGGAAAGCAAAGGTTCCTGGTGCCTTTTCCATCGCGCCGCTTCCAGGACGCTTCCGCTTCGGGTAGGCTTCTGAGTTATCGTTGCGATGATGTGCTGGATAGTCGCCGACTCAGGTTCGCCAGTTCCAATTCCAGCCGTTTGATCTCACGGGCAAGCGAGTTCTTGTTCAGTTCCATCCAATACCCCACCTTTATCATGGCGATCACTATGGCACAAACGACGAAGCCGGTCGCCCATGCGGTCATCTCCCGTGCAGACTCCGCATGAAAGAACTGGTATGCTGCGACGAACCCCAGTACGGAGAACACGGTGCCTACTGTGAATACCCACACGGCAAGCCACCTGTGTCTGCTGCGAAACGAGTCGATTACCATCCGAGGAATGGACTGCTCGTTACGATAGTGCTCCAGCAGTTCCGAGTCCTCTTGTTGCAGCGCTTCGCGTATCTTTTCATCAATGTCCTTCATGGGTTTCTCCTTTCGATTACCTCTTTCAGGTTGTTGCGGGCATAGTGCAGCCGTGACTTCACCGTGCCCACTGGTAAGGATAGTGCCTCAGCGATGTTTCGGATGGACAATTCCTCGACGTAGAACAACGACAGGATCGCCTGTTGCTCATGTGGAAGCCGCCCAATCGCCTCACGGATGACCGCTACTTCGTCTTGCGAGTCCTTGGCTAACACCTCCTTGGCAGCAGGTTCGACAGCCAGAGACGTAAAGGTCGCCCGTTGTCGCTGCTGTTGTCGGGTCCAATCCGCGCACTTGTTGGACACAATGCGATAGACCCAAGGCGCGAAACAGGCAGGGTCGTCAAGGCGACGTATCCCTCGCACAATTGCCACCCAAGCATCCTGCACAACGTCCAGCGCGACTTCTTTCTCGCGCGTCAGCCGCATTGCATGACACAACAAACGTGGTTGCCAACGATTGACAAGAGCGATGAGCGACTCGCCATCGCCGTCCTGGCACTGCATCACCAACAGTTCGTCGTGAACGTCCTCAGCGGTTCTCATCGCTCCTCCGCTGTTATTATTACAGTCGTACAGGCTGCGCAGAGGTTCAAGAAAACGATGGACGCTCGCTCATCTGTGGGTGGGGTGCTGGCGGGAATCCACTGCTAAGTTGCGTAGTGTAGCAGGTTTGCGTTCGCAGGTGTTCCCGAATCGACTCTTGATCTCTGGGGAGGGTAAAGGTGCCAGCAACCGTTTTCAGGCCGAGAAAGAGCTGAATAATGGTGCCTGATGCCTTTTCCACACCCCATACGCGCACAAAGTGGCGGGACGACGCTTCTACACCACCCATCCCACGTATTGCAGAAACCTCATAATCCACGGCGGGGTCCACGGGTTCCAGGTCGGGTAGCTGACCGAGAGGACCGACAGGGCGAGCAATGTCAGTGCCAGGCCGCGCGTCCAACGGCGTTTGGCCAGGGCGTCGGCCGTTGGGAGCATTGCCAACAGCCAGAGCGGCGCGAACCAGAAGACCCACCTGAGGCCGCTGGTCATGCCGCCGTAGTTGCGATTGATCTGCGGCTGGCCTAGATAGAATCCCACGCAAACGAGTGAGAGGGCGAGAATGCCCGCCGCCAGCCAGCGCAATCGTGGATCGCGGGCTTTCCACAGCCACATGAACAGGCCGACCGCGCTCAGGAGCCAGATCGGAGTGAGCGAGAAGATGCCGTGATGCCCCACCAGCGCGTGAAAGGCGTAGGTCGATACTGAGGCTTCGCCGCGGTCCACGCCTGCCGGATGCCGCCAGTAGCTTTCAATCTGCCGGCCGTTTCGTTGGTACGTATAGT
>JAJYGU010000190.1 GCA_021784975.1 Planctomycetota bacterium | reverse complement strand
CTCCGCTGAGCATGCCGCCGAGGCCGCTGAGTGCGGAGCCGGCCCACTGTGACATTCTTCCTGGCAAGGCAGAGATACTGGCCCAAAAGCCGTCCAAGAAGCCTGCGCCGGTACTCTTACCGACCTCTTGCGCGGCAGTGGATCCGGCACCAGCCAGCTGTGATCCGGCCGATCGTCCGGCGGACGCAAAGGCCTTTTGCAATCCCAAGAAAATCTCGACGGCGATGATGCCACCCAGCAATGCCGCCCCAGCTGCCATCAAAAGCGGCAAGAGCGAGATCGATCCGGCCGCCGACGCCAGCACGGCGTCGATCACAAACGGGAGTGCCGACCAGGCGATGGCCACCGCCTGCGCCGCTGCAGTCCACGCCGCTGCCAGGACTCCAGCCAGTGCCTGCATGGCCGTCCACGCCGCTTGCGCCACGACCGCTCCACCCGACCAAGCCATCGAGACGGCAGTAGCCGCCGCACGCCAACTCACGCTCGCCACGGTCGAAGCCACGGTGAACGCGACGCCAATGCCACTGGCTACGGCCGAAAACAGCATGCCCAATGTGGAGCTCAACGCGCCCACGGCCGCCCACGCCGTGTGGGCCACTACCGCGGCTACCCTCCAGGCCACCCCAATCGTCCCGGCGGCTACGGAGAAAGCCGCGCCGATCGTGGCCGATGCCAGGCTGCTCAAGATTCGTAGCGGCACCAGCACTACGTTGAGTGCGGTAGCCAGATTGCGGAGCACGACCGCTACGAGGGATAGCCCTAGCCCGAGGCCGACAATCGCGCCACTTGCCTGAAGCGCCACGACAACGAACTGTCGGTGATCACGGATCCAGTCTCGGACAACAGTCGTTCCTTGAACGACCCAACTGACCAGCCGCGACAATTCTGGGATGATCGCCCCGCCGATCACCCGTACGCCACTCAAGAGTACATCCTGAAGATCGCCCAGAAGTTGACTAAAACGTCGAGCACCCTCGGCCGCTTCGCCGCTGGCCACCAACCCCAACGCCCGGGCGCGTGCCTCCCAGCGACCGATCCCGTCCGAGCCTTGGAGCAATAGCGGCAAGAGTTCCGTACCGCTTCGCCCAAAGATCTTCACTGCTGCGGCCGCCCGTTCCGTTGGGTTCTGAATGGCTGCGATCCGATCAGCAATGCGACGAAACTGCTCTTCGGGTAGGAGCCGCCCCAGCTCCGCGGCAGTAAGACCCACTCGGACCAATGCCTCCTGACCCTGCTTGCCACCGCGGGCGGCATCCGTGATGTTGACCTGCATCTTCTTGATGCCGGTGGCTAACTGCTCGACCTCGACGTGGCTTCGCCGAGCGGCATAGGCCAGCGCAGAGATGGCTTCAACGCTTGTGCCGGCCTTCTCCGCCAGGTCGGCCAGCTCCGCGCCGCTGGAGGCGGTCATCTTGGCGGCCGTCAACAGCCCGGCGAACATGCCGGCCGGCGAAGAGGCGAACCGCGCGATGGCCGCCAACGGCCCGGGCAACTCGCCGCCGTACGCGCCGGCGCCTATGCGTCCCAAGGAGGCCGACCAGCCGCGCAAGCGGGCCTGCAGGGCAGACAACCCGCGCGTGACAGGGTTCTGCTCCAAGAACACTTCGACGTAGGCGGCACCCGCTCGAATTGCACCGGCTGCAGGCATAGTGTTCGCTGGCTAGTGATCAGTGTTTGGGGCTGCGCCCCCCGCCTTGGCAAAGTCCTTTGAGGCACTCCACGCTGATCTTGATCTTCTGCCGGTCGGGCCGCGGCAGGCGGCGGTCGGCAAACGGATTGAAATCCGCCGGCTCGAACGGTTTCTTACGTTTCTTCGGATCGCGATACGGGTTCGCCCCAATGGCCGCCAGAAGCGCTGTCCGCTCCCACTCGGCTTTTTGGCGCCCTTTGGCCATCGCCATCAACTCGGCGAGCGTTCTGGGTTCTGGGTCGACGCCGACGATTCCGGCGAGCTCGAAGCAGTACCAGTACCAGTCGTCGGGGGCGCTTCTTGTTGCGGCGGGCCTTGGAGCTTCTGCAGTTCCTGCTCCAGCACCATGTCGATCGCTGCATCCAGCTCCCCGGCCGCCAGCCTGGCGCTCGTGAGCGTCTTGGCCTTCTCCGCAAAGGCCTGGCTCTTCTCGAGGACTTTTTGGAGGACCGCCCGGCGGCTCTGCGGGAAAAAATCGATCGTCTCCTCGAGGATGCAATCCAGTGCTTTTTCCAGGACGTCCCCGCCCAGGGCCTGGCCGAACTCCTCGTCGCCAATGTTCTTGGCATCGCACTGCGGCTTGCAGATGGCGTAAGCGATGTCGCAGACCAGCGGTGGATACTCGATCACCTTCTTCAAGAGCTCGCTGTCCGGTTCCACCAAGGCCAAGAGATTCACCTTGAGCGGGTCCCCAAAATGTTCGATCGACGCCTTCATCACCCGTTTGATGGCACCGATATCCACCGTAATGGCCCACTCCCGTCCGGCCGTATCGCGAAAAGTCTTCATGGGAAAGTTCTCTGTAATCGGTTTTCAGTTGTCAGTCTCGAGCCATCAGCCACTCGCGACTGCCTTCACACCGCGTACTGCAGTCCGGTCAGTTTCAGGTTCGACGTGTTTGCGCTACTGCTGTTGCTGGCTTTGATCACGGCCACCGGGTTGCCGGCCAGCGGATTGGCCACTCCGACACCGCTAATCCAGACCCATGCCTCCTGGGTGCCGATCTCCACGGCCGCAAGCGTTAGCCCACCGGCATCGACAAACGTGAGGTGCGACCGCTGACTGGTCGAGGCCGCAATCAGCACCAGGTTGTCGCCGTCGAAGGTCACGTCCAAACTGATCGGCTTAGTGACGACCACGGCCGTGTCTTGGGCCGGCAGATCGTCGCCGGCGCCTTGATCGATCGTCACATCGTTGCCGTTGACGGTGGCCGACATGCCGTAGCGGATGCCGCCATCCCAAAACACGTCGACCTTGTCGCCCGTTTGCAGGCCGTGGCCGGTGGCCAGCGTTGCCACGCCCGTGTCGTTGTCAGTCCGCGCACTCAGTGTGCCGGCTTTTCCGGTCGGCAGGTCGGTATCCACCGGCTCGATCCCCTCGCTGGCCGTGCGGGTCATGCTGGTTTGTATCGAAATCCCCGAGGCCGAGACCACCAAGGCATAAGTCCCTGTCAGTGACATGACGCGTTCTCCTCTCTAATCTCCAATCCCTGATCCCTCGCTTAGTTCCACGTAGGGTAACGGTTCACGAAGGTCGGCTTGATGGTGAACTTGATCGTCACCCCCTCTTCCAGCTTCTGCTCGTCGTCCATCTCCATGATCTCGAAGTCGGCGTCCATGCCCTGGCCATTGGCCTTGTCGGCGATCTTGAAAGCCAGCGGCGTATCGCTCACGAAGGCGCTGATAATCGCCTGCAGGTGGACGTCGTTGGCGTCCGAGTTGAACTCCACGTCGAACTCTGCCTCCTTGAGCGCACCTTTCACCAGTGCCCAGCGCGAAGCGCGGCTGCTGATCTTCGCCTCGCCCTTCTTGACCTTCAACGACACGTCCTTGCACGTGTTCACCTCGGTCGTGGCCGTCGACCCGGCCGTTCCGCGGTAGAGCTTGGCGTCGAGTGACATATTGATGGGCATCACGACTCTCCTTTGCAGTGGCTCGTCAAATAACAGAATTGGCCCATAGCTGCGGTAGCAAGGGCAGGTTTTCCGCAAGCGACGGTCCCATGTAGGGCCGCGCGGCGATCGACACCGGCCCGATCAGTAGCGGCCCATACAGTTCCTCTTGCAACTGATTGGCACGGTCGGCTTGGGTATGCGTTCGCAACGTGGTGTAGGTCACCAAACGCCCGAAGCGGTTCTTCTTGGTGGTACCGGCAGTCGGGCCGTCGATGCGGATCTCACCGCCGTCGCCCACCTTACGAATCCGCCGGAGCGGGTTCTTGCGGCTGGCCGTCGTGCCGCCCAACTCCAACGTCCGCGGCACGATGGCCATCCCGTGAAACGGCGTCGGCCCAACGACGACCGAGTTCGTGCGATCGTCGTAGGCGAAGTAGATCAATTCCCTGAGCGGCGACTGTCCGTAGCGGCCGCGATGGCCGTGCGGTGGGCTGCCAGGTCGTGATGCGCTTCGGGCGTAGCGGATCTTCCCCTTGGCCGAGCGGCGGATGAATGCGCCTGCCTTTGACAGCACGGCGGCGTTCGCCCGGCCAATGCGATCGATCACCGCCCGGCGGTCGAAAAACACGGTCTTGATTCTAGCCACACCGTCTGCCATTAGCGCACCACATGAAATGTAAACGCTAGCAGGCTCACGAAGAGCCCGTTTTCCTTGAGTTGCTTGGGGTCGTAAATCGGCTTGTTCTCGGTCTTCATCCAATGGGCCTGCTCGTAGCCCGCAAGCGGCTTATGGCGTAACAGGTCATCGATCTCCTGCACCAATGCCATCAGTTCGTCGATCGCATCGGAATCAATCCCTGGCGATCCCTGTTTGGCGACCCGTTTCTGGACGGCCACGTGGATCTTGTACTCGCTGCGATCCCGGCTGCGGTCGGCGATCTCTTCGTCCAACTCGGCCGGCACGACGGACACGTGCAAGGTGTCCATCTCCTTCAGCTCGAACTCCGGCAGGTAGTAGCGCTTGGCCGTAAGCGGCTGACTCAGCGTCGCGCCGTTGAGCACGGCAACCATCGCATCGGCAATCGCCACGGCCTGCGCAGTCATGAACTGCTCCCAATTTCCTTGGTGTGGATCCGCAGCGTATTGCGGTAAGGATCGCTGTAGCGCCAGCACGGCTCCTTGCCAGGGGCGACGACCTCGTAGGTGTAGGTGGCGCCGTCTTGCTGCTCAACAACACGGTCCCCGCGCTGAGGCAGTGTTGCCTGGCCGGCGAGGAGCAAGTCGGCGGCCACGACCAGAAAATCTCGCGACTCGTAGCGGACCAGCACTCCGTACCCGTCGTCCACATCGAACGTGGTCTTGCCGATGGTGGCCGGCAAATCGACACACTGCTCGCCCCGCGCGTAGGTCACTGTGCGCGAGGCGAACTGCGTCCGCTGTGCCTGCAACCAGTTCGAGGCTTTTTCCAACAGGTCGGTCATTGCTCTTCCATCCGCTTTCCGCTTTCGGCCTTCCGCTCTATTGCATGAGCCGTACGCGGACGATTGTGTCGGCGTCCGCCGCTGCACGCGCGACCTTGCCCAGGAGCACGAAGGCAACTGGGGGCGTTGCTCCGTCATTGGCTGAAGCCGTGACCACATGGCCAGTCGCGTTCCAGTAGACCTTCGTGCCCGCGGCCAGGCCCGTACCGGCGCCCGACGCCTTGGGAAAATCAAAAACGCCTTCCACAGCCAAGGCCCCCAGGGCGTTGGCCGCGATTGGCTGTTTGGCCACGCCGATCAGGTCGCCCTGGACCACGACATCCCCAGCCGCCACTGCGGTACTCGGCGTGTAATCGACCGCTTCATCATCATGAACGTAGATTGCCGTTGCCATGCAAAAGATCTCCGTAGGAAAGGCCGCCATCGCTGGCGACATGTTTGCGTCTGATCCCTAATCCGCGATCGCTAATCCCTCACTCTCACGCCTCGCCCTTGCTCTTCACGCCACCGCGGGGATCCTGCAGGGCGACACCGAAATCGTGATAGCCCCGCATCTGCACACCCAGCACGCTGAAGTCGGCCTCGGCCGTTTCGATCGTGGGGGCTTCCTGGCCATTGAGGAATGCCACCTCGATGACCGGCAGGTCGTTCGGCTCCGAGAGGAGGTACCATGCCTTGCTGGAGTTGCCCGTGTAATGGGTGTTGCCCAGGTAGCGGCTGACCTCGACGCGGAACTTGCCCTGGTGCGGGTTGGCGATTGGGTACTTCGTGCTGGCCGTCGTGTCGCGGATCTCCAGCGACCGCCACAACTGCGTGCCCATGGCGCTCAATGCGGTCGGCACCAGGCAAATGGCCGGCATGATGCCGATGGGCTTGCCGTCGCTGTCGCAGAGGTCCATGAAGGCCGCTTCCGCCTTCGTCAGGCCGTCGATCCCCAGCACGGTATCCGTGCCGGTGAGATAGTTCTTTCCTGCAGTGGTGAAAAATGCGGCGTTATCGAGGAAGCCGGCCCAGAAGACATCGTTGATCTTGAGTCCCGACCCGCGACCCAGCTTCCGCGGCACGGTGGTGATGGCGCCCAGATCATCGTTGATAATGTCCCGTCGATCGACCGACAGCATGAGACCGTACGTGTCGGCCTTGTTGGTATAGGTTTCGTTGCCCAGCGCGCCGTGCTTGAGCTCTCCGCCTGGTGCAACCTGCTCGTACTGATCCTTGCCGATCAAGCGGTAGCTGGTGACCGTCTTGAAGTCCGAGACGTTCCGCACGGCGCAGATGTTCCGCCACGTCCGTTCCACCGAGAAGAAGCCTTCCAGGAGGAACTTATTGGCCACGTTGGAGAGAATCCCGCCGATGTCGACCGTGGAGAACCCGGCCTCCAACTCGGGCTTGAACGCAAAACGCAGCACGCCACGGCTATCACGGAAGTTGCGGCCGGTATAGCCGTTGGCCCAGGCCGCCTCCAGCAGGAGTTCCTGGAGGCCAATTCCGCCGCGGAATCGCCGCTGGGCCGCTTCAAGCGTAGGCTCCTCGAAATGCTTCTCAATGCCTTCCAACTTGGCCGTCATGAGGCAAGCGGCCTCCAGCAGCTGGCCGGAGACAGTATTACTGTTGTCGCGAACCTGCATTGCCGGGGCTTTTGGGCGGCCATCCCGCAGGCTGGCCAACTGGAACTCGCTCTTCGCACGTCCTTCGTCCCACCCGTCGCTAATGGCCTGCGCTTCGACATCTGCGAAGCGGCCCGAGAAGACACGGCGGATCGCCGCGATTCGGATGCTTTCCGCCGCTGCAGTCGCCCGGATTTCGGCCGCGGTCAGGCCGGGCGACGGTGCCGCGGGCTCCGGCGTCGGGGTCGGCGGGGTTGCAGACGCGACTTCGACTGGAGGATTGGCCACTGCCGGGACGATCGGGGACTCGGGAGCGGTAACAGACGTATCCATCGCTTGGAACTCCTCTTGCTGTGAAGTAGTAGGACTTTGGGCGGCCACCA
>JAJYGU010000131.1 GCA_021784975.1 Planctomycetota bacterium | reverse complement strand
AGTTTTCGCACCACCCCGTCGCGTAACTGCCCCGGCTGGAGCGAGTTGAGCAACTGTTGGCGGACCTGTTCGCGTTCGCGTTCCAACACCGCCCGGCGGCTGACCACCAGGTTCCGCCGGTCGGGATTGGCTTCGGTGATGACGCAGGTCAGCCGCTGGTCGACGTAAGGGGCCAGATCTTCCACGCGGTAAAGCGAGATTTGGCTGATGGGGATGAAGCCGCGGATGTGATTGACCTCGCACTCCAGTCCGCCGGTGTTGTGGCCGGTCACCCGCACTTCGACCAGTTTTCCTTCGATCAGGTCCGACCAATCATCGACCTGGACAGCCCTGTTCGGCAACGACAGCTCGTACAGGCCCTCCTCGGGATCGAACCGCTGCACGACCACTTGGACGGCGGCGCCGGGCTGCGGCGGGACGTCGAATTGCCGCAGCGGCACGATCCCCTGCTCGCGGCCGCCCAGCTCCACGAACACGTCGTCGCGGCGGACGGCCACCACGCGGGCGGCCTGCAGCGATTCGGGTTCCAAGGCTGCCCCGTCGGCCTGGGCGGTTCCCGCGGTGATCAACTCTTCGAACGAGGCGTCGCCCAACGCTCGGCTCATCTCCTCCTCAAGATCCGCCGGGAGCTCTCCACGCAGGCTCGGCACCGGCACCGGCGAAGGCGCCGGTCGGCGAGGAGGCGGCGGAACGATCCCCGCAAGCGATGCGGCCAGCGACCGGCCCTGCGTCGGCTCGGCGGGCAGAGTCACTTCGGCAGCCGCGGAACCGAGGTCGCCCGAACCAGGGCCCGGTCCTACTCCACTTGCCGGGATCTCGGCTGTGCTTGGCAGCGGACCAGTGGGAAGCGGGGGCGAAACACTGGGGGAAATCGCGGCCTGGCCGGTCGCAACCTGATCCTCGCTTCCTTTCGGGGCGCGGCTCAACGGCTTTCCGCCTTCCGCTTTCGCCTTTCCGCCTTCCCCCTTCCGCCTTCGGCCCTCCGTCTTTCTCTTCGGCAGTTCCTCAATGGGCGCCCAGTCGCGGTGCTGCCGGGCGCGATAAGCGGCGGGATCGCGCTGCGAGCCGATCAGGATCCGCCGCGGCCCGGCGGCCGAGTCCCTCGACGGAGAGGACTCGTTGGACACCTGGGCGGCGGGCGCAGGGGTTGCCGAGGACTGCTCGGCGGTGGGCTGTTGGGCAAGTGTTGGATCGGCCGGTTGATTCGGGTCGGCGAGTGTCACCGCATGTCCCTCGATGCTCGCGAAGCTGACAGAACTACTCCAAAGACTCAACCAATCTATTCTAGCAAAACCGCCGCCCAGACTCCAAGGGCCGGCGCGGGGCAAACAGTGCGACACTTGACAACTCCCGGCCGGTCGGACCACAATTGGTGTTTTCCGTGGAGGCCGCAGGATGGCCGCTAGCGCTGAGGAGAAGAAACTGGCCCGGCAAATTGCGCGTAGCCTGGCCCGGCAATACCCCGACGCTACTTGTTCGCTCCATTTTCACACCCCGCTGGAATTGCTGGTTGCCACGATTTTGTCCGCTCAGTGTACCGACGAGCGGGTCAATCAGGTCACTCCAGCGGTGTTTCGCGCCTATCCGACGGCGGCTCATTACGCGCGGGCGCCGCTCGGGCAGTTGGAGCGGGCCATCCAGAGCACCGGCTTTTTTCGCAACAAGGCCAAGAGTATTCAGGCCTGCTGCCGCCGGCTGGTGGAGGAGTACGGCGGCGAGGTGCCGCAGGAGATCGAGCGGCTGGTGGAGTTGCCCGGCGTGGGACGCAAGACCGCCAACGTGGTGCTGGGCACGGCCTATGGAATCGCTTCCGGCGTGGTGGTCGACACGCACGTCGCCCGGATCAGCCGGCGGCTGGGACTGACGCGGCAGAAGGATCCGGCCAAGATCGAAGGCGACCTGAGGGAACAGCTTCCGCCTAAGGAGTGGATCGCCTTGAGTCACCGCCTGATCCAGCACGGCCGAAAGTATTGCACCGCCCGCAACCCGCGCTGCGACCAGTGCCCGTTGAACGAGCTTTGCCCGCGGATCGGGGTGGAGAAGAAATAGGTACCGCCGAAGGGGCCCGTGAATGGTCCCGCCAGGGGCAACATCAGGTTGGCATTTGTGATTGGGGCCTGAGACCATGGTTCTTTCCGGTTTGGAAATCCAGCGTCTGCTGGGCGGCGACATCGTTATCGACCCGTTCGACCCGTCACGGCTGAATCCGAACAGCTACAACCTTACGCTGCACAACGAGTTGATGATCTACGAGGAGGTCATCCTCGACATGCGGAAGGCGAATCGCGTCCGCCGGATCGCCATTCCCGCCGAGGGGCTAGTGCTCCAACCCAATCAACTCTACTTGGGCCGCACGGTGGAGCGGACCGAGACCCACAACCTGGTGCCGATGATCGAAGGCCGCTCGTCGATCGGCCGGCTGGGATTGTTCGTCCACGTGACGGCCGGCTTTGGCGACGTCGGCTTTCGCGGCTATTGGACGCTGGAGATGTTTGCCGTGCAACCGGTGCGAGTTTATCCGGGGGTGGCCATCTGCCAGATCTTCTACCACTCGCTGCAGGGTCCATTTCTGGAATACGCCAGCGAGAAGTACCAGAACAACGCCGATATCCAGCCCAGCCTGTTGTTCAAGGAGCTGTCGCCGGAGTGCGGTCACGACCCGCAGCTCAAACTGCCGTTTGGGGTCGAGCGTTCCGGCGGTTAGCCCTTACATGACCGCAAAGTAATTTTCCACCGCCCGGTCGAAGTGCTCGGCGGTCATCTCCGGCGGGACCTTGTGGTAGCTGCAATAGTTGCAGATCTGCAGCAGCAGGTCGCGGGGGTGGCAGAACCGGAATGGGCGGCTGCACTTCCGGTAGTGGGTGGCAATCACGTAGTCGATGGCTTCCGGGCGGGCGAGCACGCCCAGCTTCGGGGCAAACATCTCAAACAGCCGTCGGAACTCCTCTTCGGTCGGATCGACCACCTCGATCTTGTAGGGAATCCGCCGCAAGAACGCCTCGTCGACCAGGTCGCGGGGCTCCAAGTTGGTGGAGAAGACCACCAACTGGTCGAAGGGCATCATGACCTTCTTGCCGTTGGGCAGGTTGAGGAAGTCATAGCGCTTCTCCAGCGGCACGATCCAGCGGTTCAACAGCTCGTCGATTCGCATCCGCTGGCGGCCGAAATCGTCGATCACCAGCGTGCCGCAGTTGCTCTTCATCTGCAGCGGCGCCTCGCAGATGCCGGTGTTGGTGTTGACGGTCACCTCGAGTTGCGACATGGTCAGCTCGCCGCCGGCGACGATGGTCGGCCGCCGAATTCGGATCCAACGCCGGTCGATCTTGTGCTTGTCCAGCAGTCCTTGTGTAGGCGGCAAGGGAGTCTCTTCGTGCACCACCGGGTCCCAGAGGCGAATGATGTCACCATTGATGCCGATGGCCCGCGGAATCCAGATCTCCTGCCCGAAAGCCGCCGTCACCCGTTCGGCAATGCTGGTCTTGCCGTTGCCGGGAGGACCGAACAGGAACAATCCCCGCCCGGAATTGACCGCCGGTCCAAGCCGATCGAGGAGGCCCTTGCTCAACAGCAGGCCGTCGAAGGCGCGGGCCAGGTCGGCGGCGGTGGGCCGCTGGTTGGTCAGCGACTGGGCATGGACGCTGGCCACGTAGTCTTTCAACGAGACCGGGGCGGCCCCGAAGTAGGTGCAAATCTGGGCATAGCGCCTCCCGCGCTCGCGGCCCAGGTCGGTAAGCTGGTATTGGAAATCGTTCATCGGGGCGGCCCCGCGATGTCCCACCAGTTGCTGGTTCTTCAGCTCCCGCATGAGCCGGTCGACCATCACGAAGGGGAGCTTCACCTGGTCGGCGATTTCCCGGCCGGTGACGTCGCCGCGGGCAAGAAGAAACTTCAGGACCAGGGCCTCGACTTCGCTTTCCGTCAAGTCCGTTTCCCGTAGCGAGGCCGGCTCGGCCGGCACAAATCGGTCCGGCGCAGAGTCGAGCGAGAAGGCCGCAGCGGGGGCTACGGCCGCGACGGCCGGCGCCGAGACGTCGTGGTTCAAGGTGTCAGTCATAGATGATTCACCATGGAAAAGGCGCGTCGCAGGACAGCCTCTTTCAAATCTAGCTTCCCTGCGCCGCCGCGGGTGGAGCGGCGAGGAAATATGCGTAATTTATCGATGAGTCGGATTGTGCCGCGGGACAGCGGCCCGGCGGCGGTCCGCCTTGCAGGCCATTTCTGCAGGTCAGGCGCGCCGTGCCTGGCTACGTGCTTCCCCCTATCGGGGAAGCCGCTTATAATGGAGCTTTTTGGCGGCTCATCGAGAGAAAAAGCAGCATGTCAACGGTCCCACGCACCACCCGCCCGCAGCCGATCCGGGTAGGGGCGGTCTCATACCTCAACGCAAAACCGCTGATCGTCTCCCTGGCTCAATTGGCCCCGCAGGTGGAGATGGTGATCGACGTTCCCAGCCGGCTGGCCGACGCCTTGGGTACGGGTCGGCTCGACGTGGCTATGATTCCCTCCATCGAATTCGCTCGCCAGGCCGGCTGCACGATCGTCTCCGACGCCTGCATCGCCTGCGACGGCCCGGTGCGGAGCGTGAAACTCTATAGCCGGGTGCCCATCGAGGAAATCCGCTCGCTGGCCCTGGACGAAGGTTCCCGCACCAGCGCCGCCTTGGCGCGAATTCTGCTGAAGGAACGGTTCGGGCTCAATCCGGCCATCGGTCTGCTGCCGCTGGGGGCTTCGGTCGACGACGTCTGGGCCGACGCCACGGTGCTGATCGGCGATCGAGGAATGCTGCCGGCGGGCAACGGGTTCAAGTGCGTCTGGGACCTGGGCGAGCAATGGTCGGCCTGGACCGGCCTGCCGTTCGTGTTTGCCATGTGGATTGCCCGGCCCGCTGTTGCGTTACGGGGTTTGGAACAGGTTCTGTCGGCGGCCCGCGACCAAGGCGTCGCCCGGCTGGAAGAGATTGCCCGTGGCGAAGCCCCCGGGCTGGGCATTCCCGAGGCGGACTGCCTGTCGTACTTGCGCGACCACCTGGAGTTTCGCCTCGGCGAGCGGCAACGACGGGGCTTGGAACTCTTCTACGCGCTGGCCGAGCGACAACACCTGGCGCCGGCGGGGGTCCAACTTGCCTTCTACCGCGGCTGAAGAACGTCTGCTCGACCAGGCCGTCGCCGGCCGACGGCTCAGTCCCGAAGAAGGACTGGCGCTGCTACAGTCGCACGACCTGGCAGCCCTGGGCCGTGCGGCCGATGCGGTGACGCGCCGCCGCCATCCCGAGCCGTTCCGCACCTACAATATCGACCGCAACATCAACTACACCAACCTCTGCACCAGCGGCTGCCGCTTCTGCGCCTTTTCACGGAAACTCGGCGACCCGGCGGGCTATGTCCTCCAGACCGGCGAGTTGTATCGCAAGATCGAAGAAACGGTGGCCCTGGGCGGCAATCAGATTCTCTTGCAAGGCGGGCTGCACCCCGAGTTGAGCATCGATTGGTACGAATCGCTGTTGGGCGGCATCCGGGAACGCTTTCCCAGCATCAACGTACACGGTTTCAGCCCGCCGGAGATCGACCATATTGCCCAAGTGTCCGGCCTGGCCGTGAGCGAGGTTCTCCGCCGGCTGAAAGCGGCCGGGCTGGGCAGCCTGCCGGGCGGCGGAGCGGAGATCCTCGTCGATCGCGTCCGGCGGGTGGTGAGTCCTTGCAAGGCGTCGGCGGAGCGCTGGCTCGAGGTGTGCCGCAGTTGGCATTCGCTCGGCGGCCGGGGATCGGCCACCATGATGTTCGGCCATGTAGAAACGCGGGCCGACCGGATAGAACACTTGGAGCGGTTGCGCCGATTGCAGGACGAAACCGGGGGCTTCACAGCCTTCATCTGCTGGACCTTTCAGCCCGGCAACACCGCCCTGGCTCACTTACCCAAGGCCGGGGTCTTCGACTACTTGAAGACGCTGGCGGTGGCCCGGCTTTACCTCGACAACTTTGCCAACCTCCAGGCAAGCTGGGTGACGCAAGGACTGGAGATCGGCCAGTTGGCCTTGCGGTTTGGGGCCAACGATTTTGGCAGCCTGATGATCGAGGAGAATGTGGTGGCCGCGGCCGGAACCAGTTTTCATACCACCGAGGCCGAGATTTGCCGCATGATCGCCGAGGCCGGCTATACCCCGCGAAAGAGGAATGTGTTCTACGAGCTGATCGGAGCGGCTGAGTAAATAATCCGTGCGGCTCCGCCCATTTTCGCGCGGGCGAGGGTACAATGAGAACATTAGCCTTTTCGCTCGGAGGCTGTGTTCCTCCATGATTCGCGTCAACAACCTGACCAAGCAGTACAGCGACCTCCGGCGCGGCCCGCTAGTGGCCCTGGATGCCGTCAGTTTTCATGCCCGGCCTGGGCAGGTCTACGGTCTGCTGGGGCCGAATGGGGCCGGCAAGACGACGGCCCTGCGGATCCTCAGCACCGTCTTGCGTCCCACGGCGGGCGCGGCCGCCGTCAACGGCTTCGACGTGGTGACCCAGGCCGCCGAGGTCCGTCGCCAGATCGGTTTTATGTCGGCCAACACCGCCGTCTACGACCGCATGACCGGCTGGGAAATGGTCGAATACTTCGGCCGCCTGCACGGTATTCCGGCCGAAGAGCTTGCCGACCGGATGGAATCGCTGTTCCGACGACTCAAGATGAACGATACCCGCGACATCTTGGGGGCCAAGATGTCCACCGGCATGAAACAGAAAGTGTCGGTCGCCCGGGCGGTGATTCACGATCCGCCGGTTTTGATCTTCGATGAAGCCACCGCCGGGCTGGACGTGCTGGCGGCCCGAGCCCTGTTGACCACCGTCGCCGAACTGCGCGACCAGGGCAAGTGCATCCTCTATTCGACCCATATCATGCGCGAGGCGGAAAAGCTCTGCGATCGGATAGGGATTTTGCACTGCGGACGGCTGCTGGCCGAAGGCGGGGTGGAAGAATTGCGCGATCGACATCACCAGAAGGACCTCGAAGAACTGTTTTTCCAACTGATTTCCCAAGAGGAACAAGTAGGAGCCGGCAGCCGCTGGTAGGGAGCGCCCTCCGTGGCGTTCCGCG
>JAJYGU010000008.1 GCA_021784975.1 Planctomycetota bacterium | reverse complement strand
GGATTAAGAGGCACGCCAGGCGGCACTGGAATCGCTTCGTCAACGCATTCTGACCGTCCATAGCGACTACCAAGACCAGGACTGGCGGATCATCGTCAAGACGCAGAGAGAACTCTGGGCCGACGGGGTGAGGGCCGGGGCTGTCCTCGGCGATGCGGCGGTGTCGGAACAAATCGCTGAGTCGGGCGATGAAGAAGGTGAGGAGGAAGCGAGCTCGCCCGAGGCAGCCATGAACCACATTAACGGCGCTAGTCCTTCCAGCTACCGCGCCGGCAAGTGGGGACGGTACCTCCGCGCACCGGACATCTACTTCGACATCATGCACCGCTTCGGCGAGCGGTTTTTCCCCCTGGGCGAGATCGCGTCAATACGGTTCGGTGTCAAGAGCGGCTGCGATGCCTTTTTCATGCCCCGGGACATGACCGCCGAGGTCTTGGCTGCGCATCAGAGCGACCACGAGTTCCGAAAGCGTTCTGGCGGCGCTCCCCGCAAGGACGTTGAATCGGGAAGACTGCGCGTTGTCAAGGCAGGCGACGGGACCGTTCATCCGATCGAGGCGGAATATCTGGCGCCGGAATTGCATACACTGAGAAAGATGGTTCGAACAGTTGTGCGCGCGGTAGACCTGGATCGCGTCGTCCTGTTGGTCAAAGCGCCGCTGAACAAACTCAAGGTGGGGTCGCCGTGGGTCTGGCGTTACCTCTCTTATGGCGCGACCGCCACCTTTGCCTCTGGCAAGTCGAAGCTCGTGCCGGTGCCCAAGCGATCCACCTGCGCGGCGCGACAACCGTGGTACGACTTGACGGGGCTTCTGCATCCCGGACTCGCTTTCTGGCCGATGGCGCACCATTACACTCATGTCATTCCGGCGAATCCTGAACGCCTGGTGTGCAACCACAGGCTTTTTGACGTCGGAGCAACCGATCTCTCTCAAGCTGAATCGAGAGCGCTGGTCGCCATCCTCAATTCAACTTTGATCGGCTTGTGGAAGAACTTTTTCGGTCGCTACACAGGTACCGAGGGCTCTCTGGACACCGAAGTGATCGACGCAAAACTGGTGTACGTCCCGGATCCGCGGGGAATTTCGACCCAGCTTGCCAAACGGTTGGAAGACGCATTTCAGCGGATGAGCAAACGGGAAGTAGGCCGGCTTGTCGAAGAGCAATTGATGGATTGCCATTCCCCGGAGCGCGCCCGGCGGCTGGCGGACGGGCCATTGGTGTTGTCCAACGAGCTGCGGCAACCGGACCGCCGCGAACTGGACGACGCGGTTCTTGAATTGCTGGGCGTATCTGAGCCGGCAGAACGCCAGCATCTGATCGACCAATTATACGAAGCCACTGCCCGGCATTTCCGCGAAATTCGGGTGGTCGAAGTCCAAAAAATGGAGCAGAGGGCAAAGTCCAACGGCGCGCGGTTTCGCGTCGACGACTTGGCCGCCGATATCTGGGACGCGGCCGAACTGGAAGACGCCGCTCCGTTGGGCGACTGGCTCGGGCAACAACCCGAATCGGATGCGCTGGTCATCCTGCCCGACGAGCGGCCAGCAAGCCTGTCTAGGGACGTCATGTTCTCCCCCAGCACCGTGTACTTCGGCAAAGGCGGCAAGACTCACATCGACTGTCAATCGCGCGGGCAGGCGGAGCTCGTCACACGTTTGGCGAATTTGGGCGTGGTTGGGCAACTACGACTCCCGCGCGAGTTGTCGCCATGCCTGAAGGTTCTGGATCGGCTTGACCGCCGAGTCGAAATCACCAAGGCAAGATTCCAGGAATTGGCGGAGAGCCGAACCGGGGACGAACGTATTCAAGACCAACTCGCGGAATTGTTGATGCGGTGGTTCGTTGTGGGCCGGGCAAAGGTTGGTCCCGGCACGACACGCGAAAATGACGCAGATGGCGAGGAAGGCTGACGTGCCTGCCGCGTTCTGCCACCGGTCTCCGAGGCATCCCCAGCAGTGATATAATTGTTGTTGAAGCGGGCATGCGCAGGATTCCCTTACGAAAGGCAGCGCCGTGAACGCGCAAGCGATCCGGGAGATGTTGAATCGGCGGCCGTTCGAGCCCTTTGAGGTGGTCATGTCCAGCGGCGAGTGGCACCCAATTCGCCGCCCCGAGATGGCACTGCTGCTCCGATCGCGATTAGTGGTTGCGGTAGCCGAGGATCGCATGGTGATCTGCCCCTTGCTGCACATCGCCAGCGTGGAAACCCTGCAATCCGCTTGATATCGGCGGCAGGCAATTGACAGCCGGCCGGCAGCATGGTAAGAATCAAGGTTTCCCTGGTCGGAGCCAGACGCAAGCGTTCTTGCCCGCGACGGGGAAATTGACCCTTTGGCCCCCTTCGTCTAGCGGCCCAGGACATCGGGTTCTCAGCCCGAGAACAGGGGTTCGATTCCCCTAGGGGGTACATGAGGCTGTGATCGCCCCCCGGCAGCCGGAGCCGGCCCCGGCCGTGCAGCCGTAGCAATGCTGCCCGGTCCTGATCGGGCGGCGGGCAAGCAACTCCAGGTCGAACTCGTGAATCGTCTGCGGCAGGCCTGGCTTCAGTCCCAGTTCGAGCATTTGGTTGAAGTCGCAGTCGTACAGCCGGCCGGTCCAATCTACCGATAGGGTCGTCCGGCACATCACGCCCGCCGCTGCCCGTGGGTTATAGGCAGCGATCAGCGTCTCGAGGTACCGTTCGTACCGTCCATCACGGACCAGAGAGGCCAGAAAGCGGCCCACGGGAAGATTGGTAATCGTGTGGAGCCGATTGAAGACGACTCCATAGCGGGCTTTCAATTCCCGCTGGTAATCGGCCTCCAACTGGCCTTGGGCGGGCGGCAGGCAAGGCCCCAGCGGATTGTATACCAGGGTTAGCAGCCGCCCGCTCTGTGGCCGGCCGTAGCCCAAAGCGTTCAACCGCCGCAGGACTTCAATGGACTTCGCCATCGTGCCGGTTCCCCGCTGGTAATCGACGTTTTCGGCAAGATAGCAGGGCAAGGAGGCGACAATCTCGACCCCTTGCCGGGCGAGAAACTCCGGTAGGTCTTCGTAGCCGGGCAGGAGGAAGATCGTGAGGTTGCAGCGGTCGATGACCTGACAGCCGAGTCGGCGAGCCTCGGCCACCAGCCAGCGGAAGTGCGGATTCATCTCCGGCGCCCCGCCCGTCACGTCCAGAGTCGCTATCGCCGTCCGCGGGCCGGAAAAGGGGACAGTCCCCATTTGTGCGAAGCACCGGGCACCGACCGAAGGTTGGTCGGGCCGTTCCGGCAAATGGGGACTGTCCCCTTTTCCGGCCCGTACTATCTCTAGGCAGGCTTCCATTGTCGCCCGCGCCATGACCTCGCGCCGCTCGAGGGCGGCATCCACGTGGCAATGCCGACAGCCCATGTTGCACCGACGACCGAGGTTCATTTGGAGGACGTCGATTCCTGTGGCCGAGAGTGGGTGGAGACCGCTTTCCGCCAACGACGCCTCGAAGGGCTTTTGGCCTCGCACTGCCCGCAACACGCGAAGCTGATGCGACGCCTGGGCAAGCGGGTCTCCTGCGCGGAGCAACGAAGCATTGGTCATGACCATCTCCGTGGATAAAGTATCGCTGCCTAACGCCTGCAAGCAAGCCATTTCTGGAACAAGGTCTTGACCAACGGCGTAAGTCGAGAGCGATTGTAAAGGTCGCCGACTTTGCGGATCGCCTCAGCCTGCGTCGGGTAGGGATGAATGGTGTCGGCGATCTTCTTCAATCCTAGCCCGTGCGTCATCGCCATGGTGATCTCCGAGATCATGTCCCCGGCGTTGGCGGCCACGATCGTTGCGCCGAGGATGCGATCGGTCCCCTTCTTCGTGTGGATGCGGACGAACCCTTCGGTTTCACCTTCGAGAATTGCACGGTCAACATCGTTCAGTTCCTGGGTATAGGTGTCGATGGCGATGCCTTTCGCCTCCGCCTCGTTGGGATAGAGGCCGACATGGGCGACCTCCGGCGAGGTAATGATGGCCTTCGATGGCACGCAGCCATAGTTGAGGCAATCGCCGCCCATCAGGTGCCGCTCGGTCAGGGCCACGCGGGCTCCCAAGCTCGCCGCCCCGGCGGCGGCCACCAGGCCGGCCGTTCCCGCGCCCACCACAACCAAGTTGTAGCGCTGGGCTGGTTCGGGATTGGTCCAATCGGCAGGGTGGACGTTGCCGGCCAGCGTTCGGTCGTGCGGATCGTCCGGTTTTTCCGGTTCTTTGGACATGGGCCTCTCCAATATTAGTCTCGTGTCACAAGACCCGAAAGAGCCTCTTGCTCGAATCGGCGGGCGGTTCGTCCCGGTTTGGTAGCTGATGATGGGAGGCCACGGCTTCGGCGAGGGCGCGCTTCGCCACTCGGGTGATCACGACCGTGGCGACGGCGGTCAGGATCAGTCCCGCGACGAAGAAGACGGTCTGTAAGGTCCCGCCACCGAGAGGGTACCCGGGAGCACCGGCGGCCACCTCGGCAAGGCTTTTCAGGGCCGAGCCCAAGTATACATACATCAACGTGCCCGGCGCCATGCCGATCCAGGACGCCAGGACATATTGCCCCAGCCGGATGTCTGTCAACCCCAGGGCGAAGTTCAGCAGGTTGAAGGGGAAGACCGGCGAGAGACGCAGCAAGAGCCCAATCTTGAAGCCTTCCTTCGCCACAGCGCGGTCGATCGCTTGAAAGCGGGGATTGGCCGCGATCCACTTCTCGATCCATCCTCGCAGCAGTGTTCGCCCGACCAAGAACGCCGCGGTAGCCCCCAGGACACTTCCCACGGACACGACGATCATGCCACCAACGACGCCGAAGAGGAAACCCGCTCCGAGGGTGAGCACGGAGCCGGGGATAAAGAGCAGGCACGCGACAATATAAGCGCCTGCCAACAGGACCGGCCCCCAGGGACCGACCGACTTGATAGCCTGGAGCAGGCCGGCCAAGTAATCCTTAACGGGCAGGATCGCCAGCCCGGCAACGACTGCGGCGACAAGCAGCAAGGCAACCATGATACGTAAGATGGTCGTCGTCTTCATTGCTCTTCTAGCGACCGCTTGAACCGGATCCTTCGGGCTCCGTCGTGGCTGAGCCGCTCGACGGCTGTCGAGTGGATGAGCCACCCTTGATGCTGCTCCTGGCTGCCGATATGTATTTCTCCGGGTTTGTCAAGAACTTGTCCCGCATTTTGGCCGAGGTGAAAAGGTAACGGAACCCTTTATGGAAGGCGGCAAACTCTACTTTTCCTGGCATATCGTGTCCCATGGCTGCGCACACCGCACACTTACCTCCCAAAGCCAGATCGGCATGGGCGTAACTTGCCGGGTCAGCCAGGAACATCTTTTTGGCTTCCGCGCTGGAGAAGAGGTATAGCCGGCCGTTATGAACAGCCGAATAGCGGATGTTGCCCGGAAGCCGCTTGCCCATCTTGACGAAGGCGACCACACAATCGCCGCCCAGGGCGGGGACGTACTTGGCGGGGTTTGCCTCGAACATCTTCTGGCCCTGTTCGTTGGCAAAACGGTAGGTGTGACCGTCGTACACGACTTGATAGGCGGGGTTGCCCTTGGCCCACTTCCGCATCTCCAAGATGGTCACCGGGCAGTAGCCCCCCAAAGCCAGCGGTGCCTGCTGGCCCGCACGCTGGCCAGAGCCCTCGGGAGGATTAGTTAGATCTCCGGAAATGCTTGCCGGCTCCGTGCGAGTCCCGCTTTGAGCCAACACCGGCTCACTGGCGGCAATCGTAAGACCCGTGACCGTAAGAGCGGCAATCATCTGCTTGAAAACGCATCGCATGGCTTCGGACTCCTCGAAAAATTGGACCAGATTTGACTTCCCTCGCCGCACCCTACGGCGGGCTCTGCGAACTTGACGCGCGGCGTACCGAATCCTTACAGGCGATTCTGAAAGACGCGGGCCGGCGGCCGTGTATCAGCCGATTGCCTAGATAGAGGGGTGAAACAACCGCCAAAGTCGAAAAGGAGTCCCGCGTCCACGTCGGGCTCGTCGAAATTCAAACTGCCGATGAACAGGGATCAAGAGACCGGAATTCTTACGGGCGACTTTCCTCGGCCGTCTCGATCGGCTCATCAGTGACCTGAGAGAATGCAACGGCGGAATCGGCAATAGCCAGTCCTGTGGTGGAGGCGAAGGCACGTGCGATCCGCCACCATACCAAGCACGAGCCTGTCAGAACGATGGTTCCCACGGCGACGGAGAGAGGATACTTGATGTCCGGCGCGTCCATTACCAGAGGAATCAGCCCGACGGCCAGGGCCGGCGGCATGTGAACGTCGAAAATGCGCAGCACGAGGACGCCGAACGCCATGCTGCACGCCGCGGCCAGCGGTCCCGTGCCCAGCAGCCGCGTGGCGACAAAGCCCCCCAAGGCGGTCAGGAAGCAGACGACGGGAAGGGAAAGCGGACGTTTCACCCAGGGGTAGGTCTCTGGATGGCCGAGCATCTCGTAGGCCATCACGATCAAGGGCGGAAACAGGATAAAGCGAAGACCCGTGACCTGGGCGGCCAGACCCGTTCCGGTCACAAACACCAACAGGACCGCCAGCCAAAGCCTTCCACCGGGTTGGCTTTCCAGCACGTCGTCAATGTCTCCTGCGGCGTGCCTGGGACATTCCCGCGGGAGAACGCCGCCCTTTCGCCAGGCGATCAGGAGGCCAACCAGGACCGCAACACCGAACAGAATCGCCAGCGGGTACATCCAACTCTTCACGCCCAGCACCAGCGGCAGCACGCCCGCCGAAATCGCCGGCGCGATGGCGGACCGCAAGAGTCTCATCACCAGCAGGCTCAGGCCGACGATCAGTAGGACGCTCAGGACGTGATAGGGCAAGTGCTGGGTGACCAGCGTTCCCAGGATGGCCGTTAGTACGGGCGTGGCCAGCAGCCGCAGCGGTTGGCTGGCCCATTTTCCCCGTGGGCGCGTCAGCACGTCATGCGATAATGCGGCCAACTCGGGAAAAAGCAGGTACAAGAAGCCCGTGAATGTGGCCGCGGCGGCAATACCCGCGATGAACAGCAGCGCAATCGCGTCGGCGACGGCGTGGGGAGGGCGCGGGATTGGTCGCAAAGACATCCGAA
>JAJYGU010000320.1 GCA_021784975.1 Planctomycetota bacterium | reverse complement strand
AAATACGGCAAATCCGTGGCCTCGATCTTCAAGACCGCGATCTCCAGCCGCGGGTCGGCCCCCAACAGCTTCGCCGGAAACCGTCGGCCGTCGGCCAGCACCGCGGAAATGTATTCGGTGTCCAGCACGTGGCTGAAGGCGGTCAGGATATGACCGGCGGGCGAAATCAGCATGCCGGTCTGATAGCCTTCCATGCCGCGGAATCCGCCGGCCCCGTAGATCTTCACGATCTTCGGCTGAACCTGTTGGATGGTGCCGGTCCACGAGGCGGCATAACCGTCGCAAGCCGCGAAAACCAGCACGGCCGCCAAGCCCTGGCGGAAAAGTCCGACAGTTACACCGAGGGCAGTCATCCTGAGCGCAGCGAAGGATCTCGCCGCCACTACCAGATTCTTCGCCGACCAACGCCACCCACACGCGGGTACCCGGTCGGTGCCCGTCAGAATGACAGCAGCCGGCCATGTGCGATTTTCACTTGCCACCTTGCCGTTCCCCCTTTGGGAAATCATACCCCCGCAAGTGGAAGGTGGCAAACGGGTCGTTGCCGTAGCGGACTTCCAGGCGGCCCGGCCAGAGGCGGCCGTAGCTCGGATGGAACTCGCTAAAGGAGATTTCACATGGATCGCTGTCTTCGTCGGCAAAGAACTCCAGGGCCAAGAGCTCGCCTCCGGCCGCATCGAAATAGAACCGACACTCCACCCCCTTGTGCGACCCTACCAGCACGTCCGCCAGACCTGGGTGGCCCGCCAGGGGAGCCGTGCCGTAGTATTCGACCTCGCCGAAGCGGTCCAGCCCCTCGACGGCCAATCGCCTCCAAAGATACAAGGCCGGCAGCAGTCCACCGCTCCCTTTTGGCAGCAGCGAGGCGGTGAGATCGCCTTCGGCCGTCCAAGCGATGGTGGACGAGGGCAAAAACAGCGTCGCTTGGTCGCCGGTCAACTCGAAACGGAATTGGCCGCCGCTTTCCAGGACGCCGCTGAGCGTCCACACGCCCTTCAAGTCCGCCAAGCCTTCGTGCGCCACCCACGCCTTCCATACCCGCTGTTGGTTCAAACGATTGAAGTAGTAGTTGGCGTATCCGTGCTTCGGCTGATAGTGTCTCTGGACAATCTCTGGCAAGGCGATGGGGACCGGCAGCAGCCTGCCGGGACCCAGCCGGCCGCGGTTCGGTGCTGGCTTCGGCGGCCCGTCGGGCTGGCCCTGCTTACCATTCCGCGGCTCGCCCTTGGGATGGCCGGGGCCGCCCGGATGGCCCGGCCTATCCTGCCTTGGCTTCTCACCGGGCTTAGGCAAGGGCATTGGTACGACTTTCGGCCGCCCGGTCATTTCCGCCCACAATGCCTCTTGGGCGTGCAGGCTGCTAAGCCGCACCAGCACGTCGTGCCGCGTTCCAGCGTGGCGATAGCTCAGCGGCACCCGCCATCCCTCCGGAAAGATTCCCAGCACATTCTTGAAACCGTTGGGGGTCGAGATGGGCCGGCGGCCAAAGCTGATGATCTCGTCGTCGGCCCGCAGTCCCCGGCGGTATGCGTCGGAGGATTCGAGAATCTCATCGACCACCACCCGCCCGTCGGAATCAAAGCTCGCCCGCGCGCCAAGCGTCGCATGATCGACAACCCGCCCGCCATACAGCCCGCCGAGAAAATTCTTGATTTGGTTGATGGAAACCGCGTAGGCCACGCCGACGTTCACCCGGCCGCGCTTCTCGAAAGAGCAGCGGCCGTTGATGCCGATCAATCGTCCGCGGGCATCGAACAGCGGCCCGCCCGAGTTGCCGGGGTTGATCGAAGCGTCGGTCTGAATGCAATCCGTATACTCCAGCAGGGTGCCGGCCGGCGGCTGGTAGCGATGCACGCCCGAAACGATCCCGTAAGTGACAGTGGGCTGAAGGTCGGTGGCCAACAGGAAGGGGTTCCCCATAGCGAACACCCAATCGCCGGCCTGGACATGGTCGCTGTCGGCCAACTCGGCGCGGGGAAAGTCGGCACGGCCGAAGAGCTTCAGCAGGGCCACGTCGCCGGTCGGATCGACGCCCACCACCACCGCGTGGTAGATCCGGCCGTCGGCCATACCGCACTGAGCGGCGATCCCGCAGGGTTGGACCACGTGGAAATTGGTGAGCGCGTAGCCATCGGCGGTGATCACCACCCCCGAGCCGCCTCCGCGGCCATTAGGGGCGAAAATCGCCAACACGCAGTCTTTGACCTTGTGCATCACCGCGATGCGTTGCGCCTCGGCATCCAGCACCGCGGTTGCCGGCTCGGTGCCAACGCAAGGCAGACAATAGGCCAGCAGCGCCACGATCAACAGCACACATCTCACTTGGTGATCCTCGCATTGCACAGCAGCAATTGATCGCCGGCGGGCACGCCGTCGACAAAATCGACCAGAATCACCAGTCGGCGGACCCCGGCCACGTCCAGCTCGAGCGGCTTGGGCGGCTCGTTGCCGGTAATCACCCTATCCAGCAACACCTTGGCGTCGCCGCGGACGACCAGCCGCACTTTGCCATTGGGCCGCAGGGAATCGTCGATGCCGGCCACGGCGCCCAAGCGGCGGAAGCCGTCGGGCAGGCGATACGTCAATTCGGTGCGGGCATGGACTGCCAGCCCTTTGGAATACTGAGCGCCACCGAGTTGCAGGGGGGCGGAGTCAAAATCGCGGTCACGTCGCGGCGCGTAGAACGCTTCCAAGATCGGCAGCGGCTTCTGCACGGCAAAGAAGGGCGTCCATCGAACACTCTCAGCTTCCAAGTCGCTCAAATAGGCGATCTTGCCGCCGGAAAAATCGAGGTCTACCACCTGCCCCAGCGGCAGCGACACTTCAGCGCCTCCCCAGGTGGTCCATTGCAACCTGTCGGCCAGCCTGAGCTTGTGGGCCGACCATTGGGAGCCCCACAGGTCGGTGATGCGACAGCATGCCGCTGGCGCGTCGCCTTCCAGCCGATGATGGTACACCAAGCCGAAGATCTTTCCCCGCGGCGCGGAGACCACCTCGCCCTCCAGGTCGAACCGGACTGTCTCCGCGGTCACCTCGTGGGCCACGCCCGGCTGGTAGTCGAGCGCACCGCTCTTGCGGACGACCAGCAGATCGGTGTCGCGTTTCGTCTTCACCAGGTGGGCCCATTCGGCTGCTGCCGTTGCATCCGTCTGCAAGCGAACGGCCAGCACTTGGTGGACCGGAAGTTCCAGCACCTGGCCATCGAGCAAGGTCAGAGTGGCCCGGTCGCCGCGGCAAGTATACTGACCCGCACACACCACGGAGCCATCCATCAACTGAACGCGAATCCCCTTGGCCCCTGCCGAAGAGGAAGGCGTAGGCTTGATCGACAGGTCCACCAGCTTCTCGATCGGCACGGTGGCCGCGCCCTGCGGCGTCTGGAGGGTCAACCGCTGGGCGTTCAGTTCGGTGAGCCGGCCGGCGAACGTTTGGCCGTCGAGCGTCTTGGCCTCGAAGCGGGGCCCGGCCGCGGCCAGCAATACCGTAAGCAGAAGAACGTTCATTGAAAGTACCCCTCACGCTCCGCGTGAGGAAAAATCGTCACGCGCAGCGTGACGAGTACGAGACTTGTCTCTCTCGATCCCGGCCATTTCGATCCTCTCCGGTGGGTTAAGGTTTATCCCCTTCGGTCGCCAGGCGGCGAAAGTATTGCTCGACCACGTCGTGATAATACGAGGGGAAATCGCGACCGATCTGCTGCAGGGCCTGTTGACGCTCCTTGGGCGGCAGATCGCCCCAGCCGCTGCCCGAGCCGATCGGCTTTTTGGTCACCTCGCCGGGCGCCCTGCCGCCTTTGAGGTAGCTGTCCTGGGCGGGACTGGTGGAACGGAGGCTGTCCGGGCTGCTGAGAGACGGCTGCTGTTGCCGCTGCTCGATTTTCTGGATGAGCTTATCCAGCGACTCGATCACCCCGTCCTCCACCTGCCGCACCTTGGCCCCGGCCCGCCCCAAGTCCAACCGCCGCCGGATATCGCTCATCCGCCGGGCAATGTGGTCCAAACCCTCGTCCTGCAAGCTCTTCAAATCCTCCCGCATGAGCCGGGCGACCGCCACATAGCGCTTCGGGCTCGACTCGGCCCCCTGCAAGAGTTCGTCGAGCGATTTCAAGCTGCAATCTTTATTCAAGAGCGCGTGGCACACCACCCCTCGGCAGAACAGCAAGGTGGCCGGGGCCACCACGTTGCCGGCGTCCAGCCCTTCCATTTGCTCCCAAGCTTCGTCGTACAGAGTCTGATCCATCAGCCAGCGGGCGTAGAGCAACCGCAGGTTGTTGCCCAACAGCGGCAGCACGCCCGGCCCCCGCAGCCACTCTTCCTTGGGAAGCATCAACTGCCCCCTCGGCTGCGAACACCGCTCGACCAGCTTGGCGGCGCGGGGATCCAACGCGGCGAAACTGGCGGCGAGCCGGGCCAGCAGGTCTTCCTCGTTGGCATGGCCAGGCAGGTCGGCCCAAGCTGCCTGTACCTTGGCCCGCACGGCCGGATCAGCCTTCTGGATCTCCAGCCAAGCAAACACCTGGAGTTTCACCTCCTCGGGCTTGGCTGGCTGCCAGGCCGGCGCCGCTGGTAGCGATGGCGAAGGCGCAGCAAGGCTCACTGCCGGCCCCTTAGCCAAAGCAGCGGATGGCAGCCCCGCCACTACCCAACCAGTCGCCAAGATGACCATCCACCGGCTCATTGGTTCTTTCCGGTCTGCAAATCGCGGGTAATCGTTTGAATCCGCTGTTGCCGCTCGGCCAGGGCCTTTAGGGCCCTCACCAGATCGCTGTTTTCGGCCTGTTCGCCTTGGATCAATTTTGAGTATTGGGCTGTCCGCCGGTTGACCCGCATCTGCAGGGTCCGGATCATTTTCAACTCAGCCAGCAGGTCCACCAGCGGAGGCTCTAGCTCGGGACCGGCCTGCTGGGGGCGGGGCCTTGCCTTGTTTTCCTGGTCCTTCTGGGCTCTCTTCAGAGTCTCGATCATTTCTTGCAGGGCGGTGATGATGTCTTGTTCGAGCCCCTGAGTGACCTTGCCGACCTTGGCTTGGGCCAATCGCGGCACCACCTGCTGCATGTCTTCGCGAATCTGTTGGGTCGCTTCGGCCATGGCCGCCGCCGTGCCATCTTCGCGCAAGAGCACTAGTGCTTTGTCGACCTCCCCCAGAATCTGCGACTGCTTGCCGCTCAGGCGGCTGGATTCGATCTCGTGACTATGGGTGCGCTCGGCCTCGGGGACTTTGTCCAAGCGGACGGTTCCTTCGTAGACCTCCTGCTCGACGGCCAGCATTTGTCGGAAGCGGGCTTCCAGCATAACCAGCGCTTGTTGAATCTCTTCCTCGCGAAGCTGCTTGAGGATCTCCTCCAACTGGCTCTTGGCTTGTTCCAACTCGCGGATCGCCTGCTCCTGCTTTTGACCGGCGCCCTTGCGCTCGGCCTGTTTGAGCTTGGCCGCCGCCTCCTGCATTCGCTGGCGGGCCGCTTCCAGCCGCTGCCGGGCGGGGCTTGGCGGTTCCGGCTTCTCTTTTCCTTTGCCGCTTGCCTGACCACCTTGCGGGGCGCCGCTTGGGCCGGCTTTTTCTGGCTCGTTGGAGGGCTGTCCCTCTTGATTCTTTTTGACGTCTTTGGCCAGTTCCCCCGTTTTGTCGGCGAGTTGCCCCTGCTCCTGCACCAGTCGAGGGGCATCGTCGCCGCCCGCGGTTCGACCTTCGAGGTCTTTCTCCTGTTGAATCAGCCGATTCAGGCGTTTCAGGTATTCACGAAGCCGGGCCTTTTCCTGCCCTATGCGTTTGCGGCGATTTTCCGTCCGTAACAATTGTAGGAGCGATTGGAGGTCCTGGTCGAGGGCGGCCTGGTTCTCCAATGCCGGTGCAAGCTGCTCGTTCTTCAGCAATTGTACAAGCTGATTGAGCCGGCTGGCAATTAATTGTTCCTTGCTTTGGCCGACCGCCTTTTTCAGCAAGGCGGACCGGTTGGGGTCCGTCGAGGCGCTGAGCTCCGCCATCCGCAGCAGGACCTCCTCCAGGTGCCGATATTGGTCGGCAATATGTTGTTGCTCTTGCGAAAGCTGCTCGGCCGGGCTGACGCCGGCCGGCTTGGCGGGCGGTTTTGAGCCTGAGACCATCGCGGGGGGCCGCCCCGAAGGCTGCGCGGCGGAGATCGACGCGGGCATCGCTGCCATGCCGCAGAAAATAAGGACTACCAAAGTTGTGCGCCGCGGACGGTATACGCTGGCACGCATGGCCTTACTCCTTCAAGAACTCGCGGACCTTCTGCTTGTGCCGCTGTTGGGTTTCCGCCCGCAGTTTTTCTTGTTCTTGGATGATGGTCCGCAGCAATTCTACCGCCTGGTTAAAATCTTCCATGGCGATCATGCGGTCGAGCACCTTGCGCATGGCCAGGATGATGTCGTCGGCCTGCTGCCGGGCCTGGTCTCGCCGCCGCGGACCGGCTTGGAGGTCGGCGACCGCCGCCTGCAGCTTCTCCAAGCGGCGATCCAGCTCGGGAAAGCTTTGCTCCACAAGGGCGCGGAGCGGGTCGGCAATGCCCGCTTGCAAACGCTGCTTCAATTCTTCGGTGTCGATGCGATTGTTGACCAGTTGCTTGCGAATCTCGTCGATGGCGTCGGCCACCCCGGCGACCTCTTGGGTGGTTTTTCGGCTGTCGGCCAGCGCTCCTTGCACCCGCAGCAGCCGCAGGCGGTTGGGCTGCTCGGGCGAGTCGGTCGGTTGTTCGACGGATGCGCTGCCAGGATTGGCTGCGTCCTTGGCCGGCTTGGCCGGCTCGCGGGACGCCTTGGCCGCCTGGGCGGGCGCATCGAAGGCCAGCCGCGCCAGCAGATCGCGGGTCTCCGTCGTTTCCTGGACGATCTGCTCACACTGCTGCCGTAAGACGAGTTCGCGGGCTTCCAGCATCGCCCGCAGTTGCTCAGGCGATACCACGTCGAGCAACCAGCGCTCGCTCGTGCCCACGTTGGGCCCCTTGCCCAGGTCGCAACGATCGGCGGCCTTTACGCACACCAGCATCTTCTGGCCGGGCTTCAGGGCCAGGCCGCGGACTTCCAAGGCCGCGCCGGTCAGAGAAATATCCGTCGCCGCACCGGCGGGAATGGCAATCGCATGGCTGCTGGGCTTCTGTTGATCGACCGCTTGTT
>JAJYGU010000419.1 GCA_021784975.1 Planctomycetota bacterium | reverse complement strand
CGGCCGGGCGATATCGTGTTGCTGACCACCCCGCCCGCCTTCCGCTGGGTCCACTTCGGCCACGCCATTGAGAAGGGCATCAATACCTTCATGGAGAAGCCGACCGCGGTCGACGGCCCGACCAGCCGCAAGATGTTCGCCTTGGCGCAAGCCGCCGAGAAGAAGAACCTCAAGGTGGGCGTGGGGCTGATGACCCGGCACTGCCCGGTCCGCTTGCAGCTCATTGAACGGATCCGGCAGGGGCAGCTCGGCGAAATCCTGATGATGCGGACCTATCGCATGCACGGCCCGGTGGCCTTCTTCGCCTCCGATCCCAAGCCGCAGGGCATTTCCGATCTGCTCTATCAGGTGCAGCGGTTCCACAGCTTCATCTGGGCCAGCGGCGGAGCCTATAGCGATTTCTACATCCACAACATCGACGAGTGCTGCTGGATGAAAGGCGCCTGGCCGGTCGAGGCCCAGGCCCTCGGCGGCCGCCACTATCGCGGCCAGTCGATCGACCAGAACTTCGACACCTATTCCGTGGAGTATACCTTTGCCGACGGAACCAAGCTCTTGATGTTCGGCCGCTGCATGCCGGGCTGTTACGACCAATTCGATAGCTGGATCCACGGGACCAAGGCCGTGGCCTCGACCAGCGGGCCGGGCATGTATCCTGCCCGCGGCTTCCTCTACAAAGGACAAACCCCCGAGAAAAGCGCCTTGCTGTGGAAATCCAGCCTCCGCGAGCGCGGCCCCTATCAGCTCGAATGGGACCACCTCGTCGACGCCGTTCGCAACAACAAACCTTACAACGAGGCCCAACGCGGCGCCCAGGCGAGCCTGGTCACGTCGATGGGCCGCATGGCCGCCCACACCGGCCGGGTAGTCACCTACGACCAGATCCTCAACACCGACTACGAACTGGCCCCGCACGTCGACCGGTTGACCATGGACTCGCCCGCCCCGCTACTTCCCGGCCCAGACGGCAAGTATCCGGTGCCGCAGCCGGGGATTGTGACCTCGCGGGAATACTAGCGGAATTTCGGAGGGGAAAACCTGGCATGCGGCGGGAGAGCGCCGCTGGCTTTGCCAGTGTTCGTGCACGAGACAGGGCTTATAATGTGGCCAGTGGGAATCGAGTCGGCCGGTCGGAAAGCCGCCTCGCAGCACTGATTCCCCAGCGAAGGAACCACCTTGAAAAGAAAAGCTGGCGCCACCTTCTTGCCCATCGAGTCTCTGGTCGCGCAGCGTCAGCCCAAGACCGACCGGCTGATTTTGCCGCGCCTCTTGAAAGATACAGCCGGAGACAGGCGACTTGACGGGGACACTTTAGAGGCCGCGCACGCGGTGCTGGTGCGGTGGGCCGGTCTGGAGACCTCCGGCCGGCTGGCGGAGCTCAATGAAACCCAGGTGCGCGGCGATTTCCTGGCTGAGGTCTTCGGCGACGCGCTGGGCTACGCCGGCTTCGCCGAAGGTAAGGAAGTCTGGCACCAGGACCAGCATTGCCAGATTGCCGGCGAAACCCCAGATGCGGTGCTGGGTTTTTTCCGACAGGGGGAAGAGCACAAGCCCCTGGTGGTTGTCGAGCTAAAGGGGCCGAAGGTCCACCTCGACCGCGACCGTAGCGGCGGGCGGACGGCCGTGGCCCAATGCTGGGATTATCTGGTCAATACCCCGCCCGAGTGCCGCTGGGGCATCGTCTCCAATATCGTCAGCTTTCGCCTCTACGAGCGCTCCTCGACGAAGCGGGCCTACGAGCACTTCACCCTGCAAGCCCTGCGCGACTTCGAGGTGTTCAAGGAGTTTTACGCGCTGTTTCAACGGCAGGGATTGATCGAAAAGTCGTATTTCGGGGACCCTCGGGCCGTTGTCTTGCTGAGGAGATCGACCGAGCGGCAGCGGCAAGTGGGCGAGGACCTCTACAAGGCCTACTCCGACAATCGGGCCGCGCTGATTACGGAACTACACAAGAAGCAGAACCGCCCCCTCGATGAGGCGGTGGAAATGGCCCAGCGGCTGTTCGATCGGGTGATGTTCATCGCCTTTTGCGAGGACCGCCAGTTGTTGCCGGAGAAGACCATCCCCAAGGCCTACACGGTGGCCGGCTTCCACGCGGTGACCAATCCCCGCTGGCAGAACTTCAAGAATCTGTTCCGCTTCATCGACACCGGCAATGAAACCCACGGCATTCCGCAGTACAACGGCGGGCTGTTCGCACCTCATCCGGTTGACGACTTGGAGCTGCCCGACGACCCCTGGACGAATTTCTTCCGCTCGATTAGCAACTACGACTTTGCCGACGAAGTGAACCTCGACGTGCTGGGCCACTTGTTCGAGCGGTCGATCACCGAGCTGGAGAAACTCAAGGCCACCGGCCTGTTCGGCGACGCCGAAAAGGCCGAGCAGTATGCCTCGATGCCGCAGTCGGCCCGGCGGAAGCGGCTTGGCATCTATTACACGCCCACCGAGCTAACCAGCCGGATCGTGCATTACACGGTGGAGGAGTTGATTGTCGAGCGGTTCGCGGCGGCGGCCGTGGCAATGGGGATTCCCGAAGAGGAAGCCACGCGGGGTAGCACGCCCGATGAGGCCGAATACTGGCGGCGATGTCTGGTCATCTTGCGAGACCTCAAAATCGTCGATCCGGCCTGCGGCAGCGGGGCGTTTTTGTTCCAGGCCTACGACGTGCTCGAGGCCCGCTACCACGAGGTCATCGGCCACCTTGACCAGTTGGACCAGGCGGACGCCAAGCAACTCCTCCAAGAAGTTCCCGCCTTCATTCTCCGCGAGAACCTGTATGGCGTGGACCTCTTTCCAGAGGCGGTGGAGATCGCCCAACTGGCCCTCTGGATTCGTTCGGCCACCCGCGGGCAACTGTTGGAAAGGCTGTCGGAGAACATCGTCCACGGCAACTCGCTGGTCCACGATCCGGCGGCTCACCCCGCCGGGTTCGACTGGCGTAAGAGGTTTCCCGAGGTTTTCACCTCTCCCTCCGTGAGAGGGCGAAATCCCGTCCCCTCTTTCTTCGGGAGAGGGCAGGGTGAGGGGGGCGCTGGCAACGGGCTCGGTGAGGGCAGCCGCGAGCCCGGCTTCGATTGCGTGATCGGCAATCCGCCCTGGGAGCGTCTGAAGCTCCAGGAGCGGGAGTTCTTCTCATTGTCTGCCCCGGAAATCGCCACCGCCACCAACGCGGCCAAGCGCCGGCAACTGGTGGCCAAGCTGGAATCTGGCGATCCGGTCCTCTATGAGCGTTATCAGCAGGTGTTGGTCGACGCCGATTCACTGTTGACCTACTGCCGAGAGAGCGAGCAATACCCACTAACCGGCAAGGGGGACATCAACACCTACGCCGTGTTCGCGGAATTGGCCTACCAGTTGGTGGCTCCGAGCGGCCGAGTGGGGTTGCTCGTCCCCTCAGGCATCGCCTCCGACATGACCACCAAGGATTTCTTCGCGGCGGTGGCTGAATCGAAGCGGCTGATCCGGCTATATGACTTCGAGAATAGGCTGAAGTCGTTCTTTCCCGACATAGACAATCGCTTCAAGTTCTCCATTCTCAACTTTGGCGGCGAGCGGGCGACCACTTCAGAGGCGGATTTTGTCTTTTTTGCCCACAAGGTGGAGGACCTGGAGGATCGCCAGCGGCACATTGCCCTAAGCGCCGCCGACGTCCGGCTGTTGAATCCCAACACGCGGACGTGCCCCATCTTCCGATCGCGGCGGGACGCGGAGATCACCAAGGCCGTCTACCGCCGTGTGCCGGTGCTGATCGACGCGATGCGGAAGGGACCGACCGGCAACCCGTGGGGCATCCAGTTCAAGCGGATGTTCGACCAGACCAACGACGCTGAGCTGTTCCGCGAGGCCGATGTGCTCAAGGCCAACGGTTTCAAGCTGAAAGTGAATCGCTGGATCAAGGGCAAGAAGGTCTATCTGCCGCTCTACGAAGCCAAAATGCTCCAGGCCTACGACCACCGCGCGGGCGATGTCATGACCGAGCGTGCCAACTGGGTGCGGCAGGGGCAAACCGCAAAGAGGTCGTTGGTCGGTTACCAGAACCCGGAAGAATTGGCCATGCCACGATTCTGGATCGCGCAGGAGGTTGTGCTCAACCAAATCGACCAGCAGACCTCTCATTTTCTGTGCTTCAAGGATGTCACCAGCCCAACCAACCAACGCACGATGATTGCGGCGATGACGCCGCTGGCAGGCGTTCTGAACTCCGCGCCGATCATCTTAATCGATACGTCGCCGCTGCGTCAGTGTTGTCTGCTGGCTAATCTGAACAGCTTCGTCTACGACTTCGTGATGCGTCAGAAGATCAGCAACATCCATTTGAACTTCTTCATCGTCGAGCAGGTGCCCACGTTGCCGCCCGACGCTTACAGCAAACGCTGCCCGTGGGACCGTCGCACAACGCTGGAGTCGTGGATCAGCCAGCGGGTGTTGAAGCTCACCTGCACCGCCGAGGACATGTTGCCGCTGGCCGACGCCTGCGGCTTTACCGGCGGGAGCTTTCAGGAGGAATACGGCGGGCGGCTGAACAAGTGGGACGAGGCTGAACGGCTGGAACTGATGGCCGACCTGGACGCGGCCTTCTTCCACCTCTACGGCATTGGCCGCGGCGACGTCGAGTATATCCTATCCACCTTTAACGGCATCCATGAGCGGCAGGGCCTCTTTCCAGGCGATTACAGCATCGCGGAGCGTGTCCTCCACAAGTACGGCGAAATGTCGTTTCGAGCATAGGGTGTCTTGAAAATGATCGGCCATTTCGCCCGGAATTCCTGCCGCACGCGGCCCGCCGGGCTAGTAGCCAAACCGTCTTCCAGTCGGTAAAATCGCGGAATTGTCCGCCGACCGCCGCTTCGCGGCGGCGCGGCAGCGGCATCTTCCTACTGATCGGAGCGAGTCATGGATCACAGCCAAGTTGAGCAGCGAGTCGTCAAAGTGGTTTGCCAGGTGCTGGGGGTGGAGGCGGAAGCGGTCACGCCGCAGAGCCACTTCGTCTACGATCTGGGCGCCGAGAGCACCCAGTCGGTGGAGTTGGTGGCCGCCTTTGAGAACGAGTTTGGCATCGAGATGGACGAGGATGCGGCCTTGCAGGTCGAAACGGTGGGGGCGGCCGTCGCCTTTATTGAAAAAAGCCTTTAGTCTCTTGTCCGAGGAGAGGGTTCAATGGAAATCATTGTGCGCGAGACGGCTCAAGAAATGAGTAAGACGGCGGCGCGGGTGGTGGCTCGGCTGTTGAACAGCAAGCCCGACGCGGTGATCGGCCTGGCTACCGGTTCCACCCCGCTGGGCCTCTACCAGGAACTGGTGCGGATGCACAAGGAGGAAGGGCTGGATTTCTCGCAAGCGACCACCTTCAACCTGGACGAGTATGTGGGACTCACGCAGCAGCATCCGCAGAGTTACCACTACTTCATGCACGAGAACCTGTTCAAGCACATCAACATCGCCAAGCAGAACATCTACATCCCCTCCGGCACCACCGACAACTACCAGGCCTTCTGCGAGTGGTACGAGAAACGGATCGAGGATTGCGGCGGCATCGACCTGCAAATTCTGGGCATCGGCTCCGACGGCCATATCGCCTTCAACGAGCCGAGCAGCTCGCTGGGCTCGCGGACCCGCATCAAGACCCTGGCCCGGCAGACCATCGAAGACAATGCCCGCTTCTTCGACTCGCTGGACCAGGTGCCGATCTACGCCATCACCATGGGCGTGGGCACGATCCTGGAGGCCCGCAAGATCATCCTGCTGGCCAACGGCCAGAAGAAGGCGGCCGCGGTAGCGGCGGCGGTGGAGGGCCCGGTGACCAGCATGATTACCGCCAGCGCCCTGCAACTGCACCGCGACGCGATGTGCATCGTCGACCGCGGGGCCGCCAGCGAACTGAAGATGCTCGACTACTACCAGTGGATCCAGGCGAAGATGCCGGACGCGCCCTAAGGCCAAGCGCGGGGACTGTCGCCTTTTTCGTGCGACGAAAAATGGGGACTGTCCCCCTTGGAGAACCCGATGCGATTGATCCTCTTTGATTGCTTGACCCCGCAGCGGCTCAACTTCTATCCGCTGGCCCTGAGCCGGCCGATTTTCGAGCTGCGCTGCGGCATGACCTCGCTGGCCGAGAAGCTGATCGCCAAGGTGGGGGCGACCGAGGTGGCCTGCTTCGTGCCGCCGTACATGGCCGAGGTATACCGCGCGAAGACCAGCCGCCCGGTCAACGACCTCAATACGCTCAAGGGCGACGATCTGCTGCTGGTCAACGGCCGGGTCAAAGCGGCCGAGTTCGCGGTCGCTCCGACCGGCCCCAGCCAGGTGGCCGCCGACGCCGAGGGCAATGTGTTTTTCGCACGGATTGCCAAGGGCGACCTGTCCAAGCTGAAGACCGATTCCATCGATGCCCTTTTGGAATCCGCCAAGGCGGCCCTGCCGCCGGCCGAAGAAGCCGTGGCTGCGTGGAACTACACCTGGGACCTGATCCTGGCCAGCCCGGCGCAACTGGCGGCTGACTTTGTCACCGCCGGCCGCAATGGGATCGAGGGCACGGTGGAAGAGCCCAACGCCATCCGCGGCAGCAAGAAAGACGTGTACGTCGCCCGCGGAGCCATCGTCCACCCGATGGTCGTTATCGATGCCGAGCACGGTCCGGTGTATCTGGACGAAGGCGTCGAGGTGCATCCCTTCACGCGTATCGAGGGGCCGTGCTACGTCGGCAAACGCTCGATCCTGCTGGGCACGAAATGCCGCGAAGGGAACTCGATCGGCCCGATGTGCCGCGTGGGCGGCGAGGTCGAGGAATCTATCATCCAAGGTTACTCGAACAAGTATCACGACGGCTTCTTGGGCCATGCCTACGTGGGCGAGTGGGTGAACCTCGGCGCCTTGACCACCAACAGCGACTTGAAGAACGACTACTCCAGCGTGTCGGTGATCCTCGACGGCAAGACGCCCATCAGCACCGGCTCGACCAAGGTGGGGGCGCTGATCGGCGACCACACCAAGACCTCGATCGGCGTGCTCATGAACACGGGGGCCTGCGTGGGGGCCATGGCCCTGATCGCCACCCACGGCAAGCTGCTGCCGAAGTTCATTCCCTCGTTCGCCTGGTTCCTGGAAGGGGCGGTGACCAAAGGGTTCGGCAGAAAGATGCTCTACCAAACCGCCAAGATCGCCATGGGCCGCCGCAAGTGCCAGTGGACGCCGGCCGACGAGGCCCTGTGGGAGACGGTGTTCCAGATGACCGCCGAGGCCCGCCACGAGGCCGTCAAAAAGGGCCGCAAGACGCTGGGGGGCGGGTGAGTTAGGCTTGCAGCCACTCGTCGCGATGTTCGGCCACGAACCGGTCGTCATTGAGGTGCGGGTAAGCGGAGCACACTCGGTCAATCTCTCCGATCTGGCCGGGGCTGAGGCCTTCGCTGCGGTTCAGGCACCAGATGCCCTCGAAAAGTCCTTGGCGGCGGAGGATTTCGTGCAGCCCGGCGATGCAGCCGGCAAAGCCGTTGGCAGCGTCGAACAGGGCCGCGTTGGCGTCGGTGATTTCGATGCTCCGCCGCAGCATTTCGGCGGGAATTGTGTCGCCCGCATCTAGCGCAGAAGGGGACAGTCCCATTTTTGGGGCGACCACGCTGCCGCGTGGTGCCCGCCCCAAATATCGGGACAGTCCCCGCTTGGCGACCAGGCGATGGCACTCGTGCAACAGTTCGACGGCAGACCGCGTCCACACCGCCCAGTGGCCCAACAGCCCGCCGACCATCCGCCGTTCCACGCTGCGGCCGCCGACCGTAAAGCGGTAGGGCGTGAGCAGGTCCATCACGATGTTGTCGTCGTTGCCAGTGTAAAGGGCTATATCCTCGCGGCCGGATTCGGCGACGGCGCGGATGGTGTCGATCGTCTGGTAGCGATTGAACGGGGCAATCTTAATGGCTACCACGTTTTCGATCTCAACGAAACGACGCCAGAAACGGTACGACAAAATTCGCCCACCGACGGCCGGCTGAAGGTAAAAGCCCACCACGGGAATGATTTTGGCCACGGTGCGACAATGCGTAATGAGCTGGTGGTCGTCGGCTTCACGCATCGCCGCCAGACTGAGCAGGCCGGCGTGATAGCCCAGATCGCGGATCAACTCGGCTTCGGCCACCGCCTGGGCGGTCTGGCCGCAAATCCCGGCAATCCGCACCAAGGGACCGTCGGCCCGATCCATTTCTTCGGCGGCGATGGTCAGCACCGCTCGAAACAGCCCGATGATGGGGTCGCGGATGGCGAATTGCGTGGTGTGGACGCCGACTGCCAGTCCGCCGGCGCCGGCGGCGATGTAGTAGCGGCTCAACGCCCGCTGCCGGCGCTCATCGAGTCGGCGATTGGCGTCGAGGGCCAGCGGATGGGCGGGGATGACGATGCCTTGTTGGAGGATTTTGTGGATTTCAGGGTCGAGCATGATCTCAGAACTTTCCGTCGCGGACCTGAAAACGGGTCGGTTTGCCGAGCGTGGGGCCGCGGTGGGTTACCCAATGGGCGATCCAGCCGATCATTTGATCGCTGCTGATGTGGATCGGCCCGTAGCGTCGTTGGGCCTCGTCCGCGTTGCTTAATAGGGCATCGCCCGCCTCGACGCCGCTGAAGTGCACCGATTTGCCCATTCGCTCGGCGAATTGCCGGCAAACGTCGCGGACCTTCAAACATTCCGGGCCGGTGACGTTCAGGATCAGCGGTGGACTGGACGCGTCGGGCAAGGCGCACAACGCCCGCGCGTTCGCCTCGCCCTGCCAAATGGTGTTGAAGTAGCCCATCGTCAGATCGACCGTCTGCCCACCGTACACTTTTTGAGCCAGATCGACGAGCACTCCGTAGCGCATTTCCACGGCGTAGTTCAAGCGGATCAAGACTGCCGGGACGCCAAGCGTCTGGCTGAAATACTCGATCAGCCGCTCGCGACCCAGGCAACTCATGGCGTACTCGCCGCGAGGATCGGGCGGGTCGGTTTCGCGGGAACCACCGCTACCCACGGGAACCGTCCCGTAGACATTGCCCGTCGAAAAGACCAACAATCGGCTGCGGTGAAACTTGCGGCACACCAGCGCCGGCAGATGAGTGTTCACCGCCCAGGTCGCCGGCTCTCGGCCGGTGGCGCCAAACTTCATCGCCGTCATGGAAATCACATTTGGGGCCTGGGGCAGGCAGTCGAGGAAATCGGGATCCAAGAGATCACCTTGGATGGCCTCGATGCCCTGCGATTCGAGGCGGCGGCGAACTTCCGCATGTGAGAAGCGGCTGACTCCAATGATCCGACGCCGACCGCCGGCGGCATCGCTCGCCCTTCGCGCCATGCGGGCAAGCGTCGGCCCCATCTTGCCGGCCACGCCCAGCACCAGGATGTCGCCTTCGATGCGCGACAGGGCCTCCACCACCGCCGCCGTCGGCCGGCTCAGCAACTCTTCCAGTTGCTCGACATCGGCAATGATTTCCGGCAAAGCTAAATCAGTCATGTTGCCTCTCGTGCCAAGAAGGGACAGTCCCATTTTTGTGGCGTCCTGCCACAAAAAATCGGGACAGTCCCTCACTCCCAGGACCTTACGAAACGATATAGAATCTCGGCTGCCTGTTCCACTTCCTCCAAAGAAACCCACTCGTCGTCGGTGTGGGCCTGCTCCACCGAGCCGGGACCGAATACCACGGCCGGCGTGCCCGCGCTGGAAAGAAAGGCGGCGTCAGTGGCATAGGGCACGCCTCGCCGCTGCCGATTGCCGGCCACCCCGGCCACGGCCGACCAGAGCCTCTCGGCCGGCGCCGCGTTGTCGGCGTCGGATAACGCGGGTCCTTGCATATACGGCGGAGCATGCGTCGGCACGGGCTCCTCGCCCACGGTAGCCGCCAGGTCGTCGATCAAACGGCCGCGAACTGAGTCGGCGTCCGTGCCCGGCGGAAAACGCACCTCGATTTCAATGCGGCACCGCTCGGGGACGATATTGATGCTCGAGCCGCCCTGGATGGTGCCCACGTTCATCGTACACGGCCCGCAGAGCGGGTGAGACGCCAGCCCGGCCACCACGTCGCGTTGATAGCGCTCCAGCCCGGCCAACACCCGCCCCATGCAGTAGATGGCGCTTTGGCCGGCACCTGGTTGGGCGCTGTGGGCGGCGCGGCCGGAGGTGTGGCAGCGCCACCGCACCACCCCTTTGTGGGCCACGATCACATCGAGGCCGGTCGGCTCGGCGACCACCGCGGCATCCGGCGGGCGGGGAATCAGCCCGTCCGATTCAGAGTTCCACGACGACGCCAAGGCCGCTGCTCCCGAGAAGGCATATTCTTCATCGACCGTGCAAGTCATTACCACCGTCGGCATGCCGCGGGGGCGCTCCGCCGCCAGCCGAGCAATCACCGCCAGCATGGCCGCCATGCCGCCCTTGGTGTCGCAAGCCCCCCGACCATAGAGACGCCCCTCGCGGACCACCGGTTTCCACGGATCGATGGTCATGTGATCCACGGGCACCGTGTCTTGATGGGCGTCGAACAAGATCAGGGGACCGCCGCGCTCCGGCGGGATCTCGCCATCCAGCCGGGCAATCAGATTGTCCCGGCCGGCGGCAATCGGTTGACGCTGGGTTTGCAGCCCGAGCGTCCGCAGCCATCGTTCAAGGTACTCGGTCAGCCGCGTCTCGTAGAAGGCGGGCCCCGATGCGGGCCGGCCCATGGGGTTGACGCTCGGCACGGCCACCAATTGCGCCAGGGTTTCCAGCGGGTTCAGCGTCATGTCGCGGCTTTCTTAGGACGGCGAGCCACACGATCATAAACCATCGACCGTGCAGTTTCCATCCCTTGAGGCCGCCATGAGTACGGCGTGGGGTGGGCAAGGCAAAATGAAAAATGCAAAAGTCAAAATACCCTAACTCCCAACTTCTAGCTGCTAACTCCTCCTCTCGACGTCCCACGCCCCACGCCTCATGCCCCACGGCGGTTCCGCTCTAGTCGTTCCGGCACCGTTCCGTTATCCTGAAGGCATGAGCGGCCCGGAATTCGCCCAACTGGAAGTGCTGGCGGAGGTCGATGCCCTGGTGGCCCGGCTTCACGACTGGGCGGAGTCTGCCCCCGCCTGGGACCCGGCGGAGAAATGCCGAGCGTTGGTGCGGCGGCTGGCCGACCGGGCGGCCTCGTTGCGAGTCCGTATCGAAGCCCCGCTGGTGGTGGCCACCCTGGGAGGCACCGGAACCGGCAAGAGCGCGCTGGTCAACGCCCTGCTGGGCAGCGAAGTGGTCCAGACCGGCCGGGCCCGTCCCACGACCACTCGGCCCACCATCATCTGCCGGCCTGATCTGACGCTGGACATGTTGGGCATTGACCCGACGAGCGTCGAGCTGGTGCAGCGCGACCTGCCGCTGCTGCGGGAGCTGGTGCTGATCGATTGTCCTGATCCCGACACGACGGAAGAGGACGACGCCGCACGCAAAGGCAGCAACCTGGCCCGTTTGCGGACCATTCTGCCGAAGTGCGACCTGCTGCTGGTCACCGCCACCCAGCAGAAATACCGCAGCGCGCGGGTCGCCCAGGAGTTGGCGGCCGCGGCTTGCGGAGCGGAAGTGGTCCTGGTGCAGACTCACGCCGAGATCGAGGACGATGTCCGCGACGATTGGCGCCGACTGCTTTCCGATCTGCCCGGCGGGGAACACATCTTTTTCGTCGATTCCTTGCGGGCATTGGCGTGCGCTCAGGCGGGGCTTCAGCCGCGGGGCGAGTTCGCGGCCTTGCTGGATCGGCTGACCCGGCAGACGGCCGGGGCCGCTGCCAGCCGCATTCGCCGGGCGAACTTCCTCGACCTGGCGGCCGAGACGCTGGCCGCCTGCCGATTTCGCCTCGACCAAGCCATGCCGGCCGTGTCCCCGTTGCAGGCGGCCATCCTCCAGCAGCGCAGCTTGCTGGCGGCGCAACTGGTCCGCGAGATCCAGGCCGAGCTGCTGGCCAGTCGTCGTCCGTGGGAGCAGCGTTTGCTGGCCCAGACCACCTCTCGCTGGGGCCTGAGCCCGTTCTCGCTGGTGCTGCGGGCATACCAAGGCTTGGGGACGGTGTTGACCGGGGTGCTCCTGTATCGTGCCCGGTCGCCGGCCCAAGTGGCCCTCTGGGGAACCGTGGAAGGCGTGCGCACCTGGCGACGGCAGCGCGGCCGCCAGCAGGCCCAGCGGGCCTTGGACCAGGCGGCCTCGACCTGCTGGGACCCTTCCGATCTGCGCAAAGCCGCCCTGGTCGTCCAAGGCTACGCGGAGGATGCGGGACTGGCCCGCGACGCCGCCTCGCTCGACCAGCTTCCACGGGAAGCGGAAGCCGCGGCGGCCGACTTCCTGGCGGGCGTGTCGGCCGATGTAGACGCCCTGATTCGCCGCCTGGCCGAACGCCACACCGGCTGGCTGACCCGCTGGCGCTACGAAGGGTTGCTGGCTGCCATGCTGACGTTTCTCCTCTATCGGCTGGGAAAGAACTTCTTCTACGATTCGTGGCTGGCGAGCCATCCGACCCCCATGTTCGGGCTTGAGTTCTATGTCTCAGCCGGGTTCTGGTTGGTTTTGTGGTGTCTGTTGCTGCTGGGGGCGTTTTGCCGGCGGCTGCGACGCGGGCTGGGCAAAGAACTCGATCGCCTGGCGGAGGGCTGGCGCGACCGGTCGTCGGCCGTGGGACTTTTTGCGGCCCTGGAGCAGGCCGCCGAGAGCTGCGAGCGGTTCCGCCAGGAACTGGAGACGTTGCGGCACCATATATCCAACCTGCAAGGCCAGGTCGCCGCCTCGGGCGCCCCAGGAGGATCACCGTCGTATGAGCACGCCAGTGCTGATCGTGGACCGTCCGGATCGAGCCACCGCCATCCTGACTCTCAACCGGCCCGAACGCCGCAACGCGCTGACCATTGAACTGATGGAAACGCTGTGCGCGGCCTTGGATTCGCTGGCCGGCGAGCCGCAACGGCGGATCGTCATCCTGCGGGGAGCGGGGCCGGCGTTCTGTGCCGGACTCGATCTTCACGAAGCGGCCGAGGTGCGGGTCGCCGAGGAGAGCGGCCGCTGGGTGGCCAGAACTTTCCAGACGCTGGTGGCCAGCCCGTTGGTAACACTCGCGGCCGCTCACGGGGCGGCCTACGGAGGCGGCGCGGCCTTGATGGCTTGCTGCGACCTGGTGGTGGCCGCCGAGGGGTTGAAAATCTGCTTTCCCGAAGTCCGCCGCGGGCTGATGCCGGCGCTGGCCGCCGCCGTGCTCCGCGAACGCCTCGGCGGCAATCTCCGCGAGTTGCTCTTGCCGGGTGAGCCCATTGACGCCGCTCGGGCAAGGCAGATCGGGCTTGTCTGCCGGGTGGCTACCGACGAGCGTCTCCTGGCCGAGGCCCATGCCCTTGCCGCGGCAATTCTCAAAGGTGGGCCGGAAAGCGTCCGGCAAACCAAACTTCTGCTCCGCCAACTCGAAGCCACCAGCCTGGAACAACGGCTTGGCTTGGCCATGGAGTTCCACCGGCGGGCACGGCTGAGCGACGAGGCCCGAGAGGGTCTGGCCGCATTCCAGGATCACCGCCCGCCAAATTGGACCACCGACATAGAATAATGTCGGAGGAGTCCAATGAGTATCGCAACCCACGCTCCAACCGCGGGAGAACTCGCTCGCCAGCAGCAACTCCACCAGGCGGAGGAGTTGCTCTTCACCGGGCCACACCGCCGTAGCCTGGCGAAGGAGCTTTTCTGGGGACGGCTGGCGGCCGACTTGCTGCTGCCTTATCCGCGGCTTTCCGACGACGAGCGGCCGAAGGTGGCGGCTGTGCTGGATGAGCTGAAAACATTCTGCGACGCGCACCTCGACCCGGCGGAGATCGACCGCCAGGCCGACGTCCCGCGGGAGGTGATCGACGGGCTGGGTCGCTTAGGCGTCTTAGGAATGACCGCGCCCGAATCGGTGGGAGGCCGGAGCTTCTCGCAGTTGGCCTATTGCCGGGTCCTCGAAGAACTGGGCTCGCGGTGTAGCGCCACTTCGATCTTTGTCAACGCCCATCACTCGATCGGCATGCGGGCCTTGCTCTTGTTCGGAACGGCCGAACAGAAGCAGCGGTGGTTGCCGGACCTGGTGAGTGGCAAGAAGCTGGCGGCCTTCGCGCTCACTGAGCCGCAGGCCGGCTCCGACGCCGCCAACGTGCAGACCATGGCCACGCCCTCGGCCGACGGGGCCTCGTATGTCTTGAACGGCGGGAAACGCTACATCACCAACGCGGCCATTGCCGACGTGTTGACGGTGATGGCCCGCACGCCAATCCCCGGCCGCGACGACACGCAGGTCACCGCCTTTCTGGTCACGCCCGATATGCCCGGCTTCCGGATTGTCACGCCGCGGATGGAGAAGCTGGGCATTCGCGGCACCGCCACCAGCACGCTGGCCTTCCATGAAATGGCCGTCCCGCGTGAAAACATTCTTGGCCAGTTGGGCAAGGGGCTGAAGGTGGCGCTAACGGTATTGGACTTCGGCCGCACCACCTTCGGGGCTTGCTGCACGGGGCTGGCGAAGACCTGCCTGCGATTGGCCGCCGAGCACGCCCGGACGCGAATTCAGTTCGGCCAGCCGCTAGGGGCCTTCGAGTTGGTGCAAGAAAAGCTGGCCCGGATGGCCGCCTCGACCTACGCCATGCAGGCGATGACCACCGTGACCGCCGGGCTGATCGATCGCGGGCTGGACGATTACATGCTGGAAACGGCCATGCTGAAGGTCTGGAGCACCGAGGCCCTGTGGACGATCGTCAACGACGCCTTTCAGATCTTCGGCGGGGCGGCCTATTTCACCGACCAGCCGCTGGAGCGCATCCTCCGCGACGCCCGGATCAATCTCATCGGCGAAGGGGCCAATGAGGTGCTCACCTCATTCATCGCGTTGGTGGGCATGCGCGACGTGGGCGAGGAGTTGCGCACGGTCCGCGACTCGCTCTGGCACCCGTGGCACGAGCGCGACCTGCTTGCCGCCTTTGCCCGACGATGGCTGCTGCAATTTGTGCATATCCCTCGCATCCCGGTGCAGTCGCGCGAATTGGCCCCCTATGCCTGGACCTTGAGCCGTTTGCTCCACCACTTCGGCCTGATCGTCGATTGGACGCTCATTCGCCACCGCGAGGCGATCCTCGACCGGCAGCTTGTGCAAGAGCCGATCGCCCGGGCGGCCATGGAGCTTTTTGCCTCGCTCTGCGTCCTCAGCCGCCGCGACGCGGAGTTGTTGGCAAGTGATGGCGAGAGCAAAGACCGCGATGCGTCCTCACACGGCCCAAGGCGGCAACACGGCGCAGCCTCTGCGGCCAACCGGTCTTGGGGACTGTCCCGATTTTTGTGGCGACCATGCTCCGCATGGTACCCGGCCACAAGAATGGGACTGTCCCCTTCCGAGAACCCCGCCGCCACCCTCTTTTTCGCCCAATCCGCCCGCCGTATTCGACAGGCGCTCCGTCAAGTGCACGACCACGACCACGCCGCCATCGTCCGTGCGGCCGCCGACGTGCTGCGATGGGGATAGGCCGGAGCAGCGGACATTTGGAGTGCGGTGATTTATCACCGCTTTTTGAGCCACGAAAGAGACTGCGAAATGATCGTGGGGCAAACCCCGCACAGCGTCCAACCTACACAAGCGGGACTGTAACGGATCTGTATCAGCGGTAAGTGGCACGGCCATCTTGGCCGTGTTTGCTCACGGGCTGGAAGCCCGTGGCACAGAACTCCTTACGGTCCCACGCAAGACGCCAGAAAAGCGGCAATAAATTGCCGCACTCCAAAGGGGCCAGCCTCACGCCGTCTCCACCGCCGCCGCGTCTTGCAGGTCCCAGTCTTCGATGCCCTGTTGGCGGAGCTTGAACTTTTGGATCTTGCCGGTGACGGTGGTCGGGAAGCTCTCCACGAACTTCACATAACGGGGGACCTTGAAGTGGGCCAGGTGCTCCCGGCAATAGTCGCGAATTTCGGCCACCGTGGCCATCTCGCCGGTGCGGAGCTTGATCCACGCCGCCACGTTTTCGCCGAAGCGGCGATCGGGCACGCCCGCCACCGCCACCTGCTCTACCTTGGGATGTTGAAACAGCAGCTCCTCGATCTCCCGCGGGGCGATGTTCTCGCCGCCGCGGATGATCGTCTCCTTCAGCCGCCCGGTGATGTGAAAATAGCCGTCCGGCCGGCGAGACGCCAGGTCCCCGGTGTGCAGCCAGCCGTCGGCGTCGATTGCCCGGGCGGTGGCCTCGGGCATGTTGTAGTAGCCCAGCATCACGCCGTGCCCCCGGCAACAAAGCTCCCCCGATCGGCCATCGGCAAGCTGCTCGCCGGACAGCGGGTCGATGATCTTCACCTCGATGCCGGGAAACGGACGGCCCACCGTGCTTACCCGCTTTTCCAGCGGATCGTCTACGCCGGTCATGGTGATCAGTGGCGAGGCTTCCGTCTGGCCGTAGGCAATGGTGATCTCGCGGGCGCCCATTTCGCCCACCACGCGCTTCATGATCTCCACCGGGCAAGGGCTCCCCGCCATGATGCCGGTCCGCAGCGACGACAAATCGTGGCGGCGGAAGGCGGGGTTTTCCAGCATGTCGATGAACATCGTCGGCACACCATAGATGGCCGTGCTGCCCTCGCGCTCGACGGCGGCCAGCGTCGCCTCAGGCTGGAAGCTTTCCCGCGGAAAGACCATGGCGGCCCCGCAGACGGCGGCGCACATCGTGCCCAACACGCAGCCGAAGCAATGATACAACGGCACCGGAATGCAGATCCGATCCCGCTCGTCGAACCGCTGATGCTCGGCCGCGTAGAAGGCGTTCAAGAGCAGGTTGCGGTGGCTGAGCATGGCCCCTTTGGGAGGTCCGGTCGTCCCCGAGGTGTATTGCAGATTGATCGGATCGGCCGGCGTCAGCGTTGCTTGGATTTCCTCCAGCCGGTTCACCGGGACGTTCTCGCCGGCTGCGGCAAGGCATTGCCAGGCGAGCATGCCCGGTTGGGCGCCACCGCGAATGCCGATCACCCACTGTAAGTGCGGGAACTTCGGGCTGTGAAGTTCGCCGAGCCGCGAGCCGGCCAGCTCTGGGCAGACCTCGTGCAACATCTGAAAATAGGACGACGACTTGAATTGCTCGATCAGCGCCAGCCCGCGGACTTCCGACTGGGTCAGCACGTACTCCAGGTCGGCGGCCCGATAGGCGGGATTGATCGTCACCAGGACGGCCCCGATCCGGGCGGTGGCAAACTGCAGCAGCACCCACTCGGGCCAGTTCGTGGACCAGACCCCCAAGCGGTCGCCGCGGCGAAACCCGATGGCCAACAGCCCGCGGGCAATGCGGTCGGTCTCCTGATCGAATTCGGCCCAGGTGAAGCGGACGGCTGCCTGAGAAAAGATCATCGCCTGGCGCGAGGGGAACCGGCGGGCGGTCTGCCGCAGCGCCGCCCCGATAGTCAGCCCCTCGACCCAGGGAGCGGACTGGCCGTCGTGCGGCCGTTCGGTCTGTCGCGACCCGTCCTGCCCCACGGCCACAACGCCGTGCGGCCCCTGCGTCGCGCTCAGGTTCTTCGGCCCAGAATGCGCCATTGACCACCCCTCTTACTCGGAAAGCAAGCAGACCACCGCAGCCGCAAGGGACGACATCCAGCCGCTACTGACCCAACACCCCCAACACCATCCTCCGACTAATTTTAGTTGCACCCCCGAGTGGGTGTCAACAATGAGTTACTGCTCAAAGTGCAGCCTCACGGCGAAGATCGCCGCTTTCGGCTTTCCGCTTTCGACATTGCGATTACTGCTCCAAGCGCAGTCTGATCGCAAACATTGACACCGGACCGCGGTCGGCGTTGAACGCCGGGTCGCCAGCGAACTGGTAGTCCATCGTGAACCAAGCCGCTTCCCCAATGGGAAACTCGCAATACAGTTCCAAGGCTTCGTCCCGGCGGTAGGTCAAGTCTGAGGCTGCATGCTGCCGCCAGCGGAAGCTGCTAGAAAAGCTTGGAACGGTTAATCTGCGCCGCCGCCTCCTCGCCGCCGAGGGATAGAATCCGGTCGTCAATTCGCTCGCTGAGGCTGCCGGCCGTGCGGTACATGGTCAAAATGTTTTCCAGCGGCGAACCGACTTGGATGGCGTGCGTCGGCCCAAGAAATAGTCCGCCCTTGGGAAAAAGCGCCAGACGGCGACGGACCTCGCGCTCCACGCCGGCCGGCGTGCCCCAGGCGAGCGTGGTCTGCACGCACATCGTCCCGCAGAAGCCCAACCGTGGGCCGAACCGCTCGTGCAACGCGGCGATGTCCATCGACGGCGTGGTGGGCTGCACCACGTCGTACACGTCCAGGCCCAACTCGATCAGCCGGGGCAAAAAGGCCTCGCAGCAGCCGCACATGTGCATCATGGTCCGCGCGCCGTAGGAGTGGACCATCTCGAAGTAGCGGCCGTACTTGGGGGCGAAGTGCCGCTCGAAGATGGCCGCGGAAATCATCCGCCCCCGCTGGTTGCCCAGGTCCTCGCCGCAGTGGGCAAAGTCGATCAGGCCGCCGGCCGCCTCCAGCGTCCGCCGCTGCACTTCCAGGAAGAACTCGAAGCGGGCCCGCATGAGCTCCAGGTACACCGGGCTGTCGTCGATCAGGTCCATCAAGACCTGTTCCATGCCGCGGGCGCGGGCAATGCCGTTGATGAAGTCCATGTCGCCCGCCGTGCCGGTGCACACCGCGAAGCCCCGCTCGCGCAAGGCCGCGGCCTGGCGGCGGACGGTCGAGTAGTCGAACCAGTCGGCGCTGGGAAAATGCGAGCGGTCTAGGTCTTCCAGGCGGTTGATGCCGGCAAAGGGCAGATGGCAGGCCTCCAGGTAGCGGCCGGCCTCGAAACAGGCGTACTTGTAGCGCTCGCCGAAATAGCCCTCGATGCTGCCGTCGGCAAACGTTTTCAACTCCGGCCCGCAGTAGATCGGCTCGACGTAGCGAAAATCGTCGCCCACCACCGCCAGCAACTGCTCCTGGTTCGAGAGCCCAAAATGCTCCATGAGCATCTGGGTCACCTCGGGGGTGGCCTCGTGCTTGATCGGGATGCGGTCATACCCGCGCCGCTCAAAGGCGCTCAACACGCGTTGGCGAGAGTTCATGGCAATTGGTCAGGGTGTCAATTTCCGTGTTTCCAGCCATTTGGCAAACGACGCTTGGCTTTCAGCCGAGGGTTTGCCGGTCAATAATCCTTCCACGCTTACGTCTTCGTCCAGGTCCGGCCAGTGGATGCCCGTTCCTTCACCAATCAGCCTCCAATTCGCTCGCTGGGCGGGGGTGCCCTGCGCCAGGCGCGGATACCACCCCAAGGGCGCGCTAATAGTCCGCTCATCGCTGAGGTCCACGGTCAGACTGTCTTCCGTCACCGTCACCTGCTGTGCTAGCGGAACTCTGATCTCAACCGTGGAAGTATTCATTCCAAGTGCAGCGCCAAACTGAATGCCTATTGGATGCTATCCGATCTTGCCGCCGTTGACGAGCCTCTCCGCATTCCCTTTTGCGCCCTCAATAATTGCGCGTTCCCCTGCCCCTCATTGCGACTCCGGCAGAGATCCGCCACTCAAGTACGCAACGCCGCCGGCGATTCCGTAGGCTACCTCGCTCATGCAATCGTAGTCGAGAGTATCCGGCAAGTCCGTCGGCGCATGGTAGTTTGGATTTCGCAGAAAACTCGTATCCGTAATCATCAAGGCAGGATATCCTTGGTCCCAAAAGGAGCTGTTGTCGGATAAACGAATGACACTTGCGCGCTCGGGCAGTGCGACGGAATACAAGGGGAACCGTACGAAGCGTTTGAATCCGTGTCGGAATCCCAGGCCTAGTCGCCACGACCGCAAGTTCGATACCGTGGCGAGGAAGTTGCCTCGACGGGGGAATACCCACCGTAGACATCGCGGAAGGTCCTTTGGAAACCCCTGGCTGCCTGGGTTGTTCGAATAGTATCCAACCATTTCCAGGCAGAGCATGCCGACAATGCGTTCGTGATTGATTCTGCAATGTCGGGCATAGACCTGGCTGCCCATCGACCCGGTGTAAAAGTGCGGCGGCTCTTCACACGTGAACGCCACAAAGCGAACGCTTCGCGAAGGTGACGATCGACGAAGCAAACGAGCCGCTTCAAGCAGGACAGCTACGGCGGATGCGTTATCATCGGCCCCAGGCGTATCCTCGACAGTATCGTAGTGCGCGCCAACGATCACGATTTCATCGGCCCGATTGCGACCGTCGAGCTGAGCACTGAGATTTGCCACGTCTTGGCCATCCACCACGTACGTCTGCCGCACAACCGGATAATCGAGGCTAACCAACTCGCGTTCGATAAGCGATGCGGCAGCCCTCAACCCATTGGGCAGCCCCAAATGCCGCGGACCAATAAGTCCAGCGAGACGATCAACGTGCGTCCACAGGCGATTGCGTCTCGAATCGTTTGAGCCAGCGGCATCCATTATGTCAATCAACCATCATTTGTCGGGCTGTGGGCCGCCCGATAGTCCCGTTATCAGGACGGCTCGGCCGCACGAGGGCCTTCTCTTGATGCCTGTTCCTCCTGTGCCTTGCGAAACCTGGATTGCAAAGCAGTCTGCGGCCAACTGCATATCATAGGTCGTCTGGGCGCAGCGCATCCCGCGCGCTGTGACGAATATGGAGGATGTACACCGTCCGTTGTTCAATGACGAACAAGATTCAGTAGACAGGTTTACGCCGGCCGAATAGCAACTCGCGAAGTTCGACACCCAGTTCTTCAGCTTCCGCTGCAAACAGGCAACGTTCGGGGTGACGCTCCAGCGTGTCGACAGCCGCCAAGAGCCGTTGATGCCAGCCATGCGCGGCGGAAACGACCCCCTGGGTGCATAGCCAATCAAGAATCCCGTCGACATCCCGCTCGGCCCTCGCCGTCAGCCGCACACGGTATTTCATGTCAAGGTCGCGGTGGTACGATCTGGTATTTCGCAGCTAGCCGCGCCAGTGCCGCCCTGGCCGGCTTGCTCCGGACCGCCTTAGCATCGGCTAGTCCCTCTCGGATGGCGGCGATTACTTCCTCGTGGTCCGCCCTCGCGGCCGCCTCGGCCAGCTTCTGGTAGGCCGCCGCGTCCTGGACCACCACTTGCGCCTTGCCGTTGACGGTGAGGACCAGCGGCTCGCCGCTGGCGTGCAGCCGAGCCAGGACCTCAGCCGTCTGCCGCTTGAAATTGGTCAGGGAATCGATCCCCGATTCGACGTTTAGCATACCGTATCTCCCCCAGCTCGTGCGACACCAAATTAAATGCTTATTAAATGCTATCCGATTTCAACCCGTGAGGCAAGACACCCCGCATGCCGCCGTGAAACCGCAAGGCCGACCCGACGTGAACGTCGGGTCTATGACCGCCTTCGGCGGAACAACGGTCGTGAACGACCCCACAAAGTGCGGAATGTGCCGGGGGTCGCCACGTAGCTCTGCTATCGGAACGGCGGAGCCGCGCCAGCGCCTTCTCTCAATTCCTGCTCCTCTTGTGCCTTGCGGCACCCGGATTGCCGAGCAATCGGGGCTGCCCACCGCAGCATGGAGGGGTTCTGCACCTCAATGAACAGGCCGCGGAGCGAGATATGGTCCGAAACAAACCGCCGCGGAGCGGCGCGACTTGAGTAGCCAGGGGTGAAGCGCAGCGCAACCCCTGGTCGCCGGCAGAAACGAACGGAAGCCGCGTAGCGGCGCCACGAGTATGCACATCGGGCAATTGTAATGCCGCTACGCGGCATGGCCCGCACGATCTTGACTCCGGGGGTTACGCTGCGCTACACCCCCGGCTACTCACATTTTGCCGCTCCGCGGCACCGGCAGCCTCGATGTCCGGTGCAATAACCGGAATGCACCCCAACATGGAAGTGCTCCTGGAATGGTGAGTGTTTACAGCGTGGAATGCCATTCTAAGCAGGATATGGCCTGACGCGGATAAGGAGATAAGCCCAAGTATTGAAGTAGAAGACATAATTGGACTTATTAGCTCCCTTCCTTCACGACAATGGGAATGGTTCTTCCTGGCATGGCGTTCACCGATTGCTATCTGAAATACCCGAAATGGCGAAACATGGCGACGAACCATGCCGCGAAGGCCACCAGAAAGCAAGCGAGTAAGCCGATTGCCGCGGGCGCGGACACATGGGGCACGACGCCCTGGCAGTTGGCCCCAACGGTTAGATAGTCAACGCCGGTCATGAGCCAAGCCGTCATGCTTGCAAGCCAGCAGCAGTGGCGAAATATGTAGGCCATCGTGGCCGCGCGCTGCTCGGGGCCAAGCCAATACTCGCGGCGCGGGCCAGGTAAATTGATTTGATTGTTGGGCACGAAGCGAATAATGTAGGAAACGCTCGTAATCACTAATGGCACTCCCAAGCCAAGCGCTGCGCTCAATGCCAAAGACCCTGTCCGGGTCATCCAACCGTTGGGTCGCCCGGCCAAGTCGAAATGTGTGGCGACGCGTGCGGGCAATTGGGCGGCCGAGAAGGCCCAAAAAGCCAGATATGCCAACCAACTCAGGACGAATACGCTGGGCGGAAGATGCCGTAGTCTCATGGTGACGTTCTCCTTTACCGTCTCCGTTTCGAGAGATTAGGGCATGACGTGCTACGGTGTCTCAAACTCGCTCTCCACTCCGGAGGTCAATCGAAATCGTTTTAGCCCCAGCGGATCATCCGGCGATAACGCCGGCAGGGCGATGCCGTCGGCCTTGGGCAGGAGCAGTTCCGCTTGGCAGCCGGGCGGAATTTGCACGGTGACGTGATGTCCTCCGGGCCGCTGTTTTGCGGCAAAATGCACTGGCCCGCGGGGAGTGTAGTAGGTCAGGTCGAGGTCCTTCAGGTCGGCGAGCTGCGGGCGGATCTGGCAGGTGGCGAAGCCCGGCGAGGTCGGCCGGATGCCGGCGAGGTCGTCGTAGAGCACAAAGATCGGCGACAGCGCGCAGTGGCTCCACTGCGCCCCGGAATCAGCCGCGGCGTGCCAATCCTCTTGCAGTGTGTTGTTGAGGACCACGGAGCCCATCGTCGCCCACCGCCGGCGGAAATCGCGGACGATCACGTCCGCCCGACCGAGCCGCGCCAGCGCCCAGTAACGCCAACAGGCGTTGCAGGGATAGGAGAGGCCCATTTCCGGCGGGCAGTCGACCAGCGCCCTCAGCGAGGCCGCCGTATTTCCCTCCGGACATTGATTGAAGAGGATCGCCGTGGCCAGCGAGCGGTCGCAGAGCCGGGGCGTCTTTTCTTCCGCGAGCCAAGGCAGGTTGTTGACGAAGATCCCACGCCGAGGACTCCAAAACTTGCGCACCGTCGCCGCCAGCAGTTCCTGCCCGCGGCGGCGGAACTCGGCGGCCCGCTGGTGGTCGCCGCGGGCATCGGCGATCGGCGCCAGCGCATGCTGGAACATGGCAGCCGCGTACAGATTGAACGCGCATTGCTTGTGCCGCTGCTTCTGGTAGGCAATGTGGTCGATCCAGACTTGCGGAATCCCGAGATTCTCCACCGGCAGCAGGCCGTCTTGGCCGCGGAGCGAATAGAGGTAATCGGCAAACCGTAGCAGCCGCGGATAGGGCTCGTCCAGGGCCGCCAGGTCGCCGGTTTCGAGGTAGTGGTTCCAGCAGTCGAAGTTGAAGCCGACGCCGTGGTCCAGAAGCGGCCCCCAATAGGCGGCGTCGATCTGCCGCTGCATCACTCGCGCCAACCGGTCGAAGGCCGGCCAGCAGTCGAGGAAGTAGCCTTCCGGGGTTTGCCCCTCGCTAAAGGTTCGCAAGAATCGCGCGGGCAGCCGCGATTCGCCGAAGGCACAGCGGATGGCCAGCAGTTGGTGGCCGCCGTCGCCGCTATACTGCTGACGCTCGCGGCCCATCCCGTCCACGCAGGTTTCTTGAGCACTGTTGTAGAGCGTGTTGATCGAGGCGTCGAAGAGCCGCTGTAACGCAGGTTCGGAACAGTGGACCTGCGGCCGATTGGACCAAGCGAACATCCGCCGGCGCACGCCCACGTCGCGAATGACTACCGGCCCGCGGGCGTTGCGGACGTGGAGCTGAATCCAGCGGAGCGACTCGAAGTCGAAGGCCTCGAAACGGTTAATTCCCTTGCGGCAGACGAACCGCGACCAGTTGTAGTGCTGGCTATCGAGCCAGGCCGGGCCGGCTGGGTCGTGCGCCTCCTGGCACATGATCTCTACGACCGTCCCTTCCGGGGCCTGGATGGTGAAATGCGGCCAGCCGACAATCTGCTCGGCGAACTCGAAGGTGGCGAAGACTCCCTGCCGCGGATCAGGCGTGGCCGGGAGTTGCCAGGTACGCTCGCCTTGGGCGGGGGTAACGAGGGGGACAGTCCCATTTTTTTGGCCTCCTGCCAAAAAAATCGGGACAGTCCCCGACAACTCGCCTTGCGGCGTCGCCAGTTCTTCCCGCTGGATCCGTAAGCTGTGCGGCATGCGGAACTCGAACCAATCGGCCGGGTCGCGGAGCCAGTGAACCCGGCCGGCATCGGCCAGACGCTTGGCCGGAACCTCGATCTCCCGCAAGCGCGGAATCTGCCGTATCCTTAGCGAGCTAACCTTCGGATCGATGCGGTCGACCAGGTCGCCGCCCGAATAATAGCTGCACCCGGCCGGCTTGTCGGCCGGGCAGTTCAAGACCATGGCGGCCGTCCACGATGCGTCGGGTACAAAGGCCGGCGTGTCCCAGCCGAACGGGTGCAGGCGGGCATCGAACTCCTCTTGCAACGAGCGGAGATACCAACGCTTGAATTGGCCCGGCCGATGAGCCCGATCGACGGTCACTTGCCACGACGCGTCCGAGATTATCTGCTTGGGAGAGCCGTCGCCGTCATTGACGGTCAGATTGAAAATCAGCCCCGGTTTGCCGGCCGGCCAGGTGCCGTCGCCAAAACCGTAGTAGAGCACCTCGACGCCGATCACGTTCTTGCCCGGCCGTAACAGGGCAGCCACGTCAATCGGATCGACGTCCCACTGCCGCGGATCGCAGGGGGCCGGTCCCCATTGCACCCGTCTGCCGTTAATGGTCAAGCGGTACCGGCTGTCGGCGGTGATAAACCCGCGGGCGCTCCGCGGTTGCCGAGTCAGTTCAATCTCCTTGCGAAACAGCACGAAGGTGTTTGGCAAGGTGCGTTGCGAGGGCAGCCAGATCCATTTTGCCGGCGCAAGGCTGATGCGGTACGGCCTCCATCTCTCCGAAGGGCTTGCCGAGGCGATGACATCCGCTGCCTGGTCGACGGGAAGCACGCGATCCATTACCGGGCCTGTACCGAATTTTGTGTCAAACGGTGCGCAGAAGGGGACAGTCCCATTTTTGTGGCATCGTGCCACAAAAATCGGGACAGTCCCCATTACCGACGAGCTGGCAGAAACGGCAGCAACGCCCCGCTCGTTGGCCGCGGCCGCCGCCGGTAAACGGGGTTCGAGGATTGCCAACCACGCGGCGATAATTGCGGTTGCGCCCATCCGTGCCGAAAAAAGCAGTTTCGAGTTCATTCACGGACCCCTTTCTTCCGTTTCCCTCAGTTTCGCCACCTATCTTACCAGGGCCCGTCGGCTTCTTCACGCCCCAGCGAGGAACCCGCGGTGACCGGCCGGAGCAATGCATCGGCGGGATGAACCGATAGGTTTAGCGGCCGACGGAACGTCGGTCGTCCACCGGGAATCGCCGCCATACCGGCGTCGGCTCAATGTTTCGTCTTGCGCCGCGGACAGTAGCATTGTCTGCATGTTTCCAGGTGTGGTCCACTTTTTGCATGACCAATTACCGCGTCTATCCACTACGGAAATCTACGCGAATTGCCCAGTACCTAGGCACGTTACGCTTTATTTGCGCGCATTCACAGGAACGGTTCGCCGCGAGGATTGCCAGAATTGGAAGTGACCGATCCAGCCAAGACGCGCCCGAGTTGCAGTGAGACTGCCGAACGAAACGGCAAGGACCTGGAGGTGCTGGCCGGCATCGGACAACTGTTGGCGACCCAATCCGGCCAGCGGCAGATGTTGACCGCCGTGCTCGACGAATTGGAGGAGAAGCTCGGCATGATGCGGGGAACGATCATGCTCTTGTCCTCGGATGGCAGCGAACTATTCGTCGAGCTTGCCCGCGATGCCCCCAGCGAACATCGCCAGGGCGTGCGCTACCGGCGGGGTGAAGGGATCGTGGGCAGCGTGGTCCAGACCGGGCAGGCGGCCGTCATCCCACGCATCTCCCAAGAGCCGAGGTTTACCAATCGGATCCACCGCCGCCGCACACAGGCCCGGGCCGACGCAAGTTTCCTCTGCGTGCCGATCGCCTTGGGAAGCGAGGTGGTGGGCACGCTGTCGGTCGATCTGCCGCTGCAGCCGGTCGAGCAGCTCCAGGGCAAGGCCCGATTCCTGGGGATTGTGGCCAGCATGATCGCTTACGACGTCAAGTCGCGGCGGATCGAGTCGCTCCAACGGCAATCCCTGGAGGCCGAAAACCTTCGCCTTCGCAGCGCGCTCGAAGAACAGTTTCGCCCCGAGAACATCATCGGCAACTCGCACGCCATGCGCGAGGTGTACCTTAAGATCCACCAGGTGGCGGCCAGCGACACCACGGTGTTGATCCGCGGCGAGTCGGGCACGGGCAAAGAGCTGGTCGCCTCAGCCATCCACTACAGCAGCCCGCGATCGCAAAGGCCGCTGGTCAAAGTCAACTGTGCCGCACTCAGCGAGGGACTGCTGGAAAGCGAGCTGTTCGGCCACGAAAAGGGGGCCTTTACCGGGGCGCTGTTCGCTCGCGCCGGCCGAGTGGAAGAGGCCGAGGGGGGCACGCTCTTTTTGGACGAGATCGGCGACTTCTCCCCGGCCACCCAAGTCAAACTCCTTCGCGTGCTCCAGGAACGGGAGTTCGAGCACGTCGGCAGCAACAAGACCGTCAAGGCCGACGTCCGGATGATGGCCGCCACCAACCAGGACCTGGAAGACCGGGTCGAGTCGAACCAGTTCCGCCAAGACTTGTATTACCGCGTCAACGTCTTCCCGATCTTCCTGCCGCCGCTGCGGGAGCGCAAGGACGATATCCTGCTCTTGGCCGATCACTTTGCGGCCAAGTATTCCAAGAAAATGGGCAAGGAAGTCCGGCGGATCAGCACGCCGGCCATCAACATGATGTTCGCCTATCATTGGCCGGGCAATGTCCGCGAACTGGAGAACTGCATCGAGTACGCCGTGCTGTTGACCGGCGACGGGGTGATCCACGGCCACAACCTGCCGCCCACCCTCCAGTTGCCGGCGGCGTCGGAGGGGAGCGAGGTCGGGCTGTTGAAGGCCCGCGTGCGGGTCCTCGAACGCGATATGCTCACCGATGCCCTGAAGGCCGCCGGCGGCAACGTGGCCGCCGCCGCCCGGCAACTCGGCATCACGCCCCGCATGGTCCGCTACAAGCTCAAGAACCTGGGCATCCGCAACCGGTAAGCGACCTCGAAGCCTCACTTCGCCCCGTCGCCTTTCGCCAAGCCGACGATTTCCAGCAGCTTGAGCGCGTTGCTGGTGGTGGCTATGCCACTGCGAAGCTTGTAGTCGAAGGTCATCGGCCGCGGGGAGTGCTGGTCGTGGAGCCTCTCGCAAAAGTGGACGCAGCGGCAGGCGGCGGCCAACGGCTCGCTGGCCGCCAGGTCGAGGTCGTGCGTTGAGACCGCCCCAATGCTGCGGCGGCACAACAGGTGTTGCAGCACCCGCACCACTGCGATGTGCCGCTCCTTCGAGTTCGTACCCAGCAGGATTTCGTCCAACAGGTACAACAGCACTCGGGGACTATCCCGATCTTTGTGGCGACCACGCCCGGCGTGGTGCCCGGCCACAAAAATGGGACTGTCCCCTTCTGCGCGCCGCGGCTCGCCGTCGCGGGCCAGGTCCACAATCTCTTTGAGCCGCATCAACTCGGCCATGTAGAACGACACGCCGGTCTCCAAGCTGTCGCGGATCCTCATGCTGGTGGCCAGGGCCACCGGTGGCATGTGGAGGTGGGCGGCGCACACCGGCCCGCCGGCCTGGGCCAGCACCGCGTTGACCCCGATCGCCCGCAACAGCGTGCTCTTGCCCGACATGTTCGAGCCGGTCACCAACAGGAAGGAGCCGGCCGGCCCGACCTCCACGTCGTTGGCAACGCAGGTTTCGTCCGGCAAGAGCGGATGCCCGATCTGCCGGGCTTGCAGGCGATCGGCCGACACCTCGACCTCCGGCATCGTCCATTGCGGATGGTCGTGAACGACTGCCGCCAACGAATGGAACGCCTCGAACTTGCCCAAGGCCAGAAACCAGCGGCGGGCGTATCGGCCGTAGCGGGCCTGCCACCGCTCCAACACGTGCAACACGTGGAAATCGTAGAGCAACACGAATTGCAGCGGCACGTAAACGAACCATAGCAGAAACGGGTTGTGACGGATCATGGCCGCCGCCGCGATCCACTTCAGTTGCCGCATCCGCCGCAGCACGCCTCCACCCAACTCGGTCGCCTCGCGCTTCAGAGCGGCCAATTCGTCGCTCGACGCGGGCATCGTGTATACCAGTTCAAACATCCGCAGGTAGCGTGCGGCTTCGGCCCGCCGCCAGAAAATGTCATGGACCTTTCCTCCGAAGGTGGCAATCGTAAAGGCGTTCAGCAGTAGCACCACCACGAAGGCCACGCCACCCTGTTCGCCAGGCAACACCGCGCAGAACGTCAACACGAGGATCAGCAGAGCGGCCGCGGAAAGAAGGCGACACCACCACAGCAGCCACCGCCGCGCAGTAAGCCAAGGCCCGCCTTCCGCCCACTCGACGAAACGCTCCATGCCCGCGCCGCGATCCTCCAGCAGGCGTCCCTCCAGGATCAGCATTTGCCGCGGTTCCAGGTGCGGGGCGAGTTCCAAGACGGCCTCTTGCCGGCGTTGGATCTCATCGGGCCGGGCGGGCTCCAGCAGCCAATCGCGTAGCACCCGCATGCCGATCGGCGTGTTGGCCCAATTCAAGAACTGGAACAGTGAGGCGTGGCCGAACAGGTCGAGATCGTCGGCGGTGGCTCGATACGGCGGAGGCACGGCCACCGGCAGTTCAGGCAGCGCCGGCCAATCGCGCTTCAGCCGGGCAATTGCCTGTTGGTTGATCTGCCTGAGCAGGCCGTTGCGCCGCCCTTGGCGGCGGAGGTATTCATGGAACTCGACCGCGGTCACGAAGCCGCCCAGGGCCAGTGCCCCGGCCAGGTACCACGCCCCTCCGTGCCCACTGTTCCAGCCGGCAACGAAGGCGGCCACGGCGATGAGAAAGGCGGCCACCCGCAGGTTCATCGCCAGCCGTTCGCGACGGGCGTAGTAGTTCTCCAGCGCGGCAAAATGCTCGACCCGCCGCTGATACGATGTCTCGATGGGGCTGGCGTTTGAGGTCATGGAAGGCTGTTGTACCGCGTCAGCGGCGGCGGCACAAGGGCGAAGGTGGGGCCAAGCCGTGCTCCTCGCGCTCCGCGCGAGGAAATCGTCACGCGGAGCGTGACGAGTACGGAGAAATCTCACGCCTCTCTTGACAAAAAATCTCGCTATGTGTATTTTTACGCATAGTGCGAAATATTTAACATCTCTACAGAGGCGTGTCATGCCCCAGTCTTCCTTGTCGGCCTTCAGCCGCCGCGAACGGCAGATCATGGAGATCGTCTACCGCCGCGGCCGGGCCACCGCCGGCCAGATCCACCGCGAGCTGCCCGACCGGCCCAGCTATTCCACCGTCCGCACCCTGCTGCGGGTGTTGGAGGCCAAGGGCTATTTGAGCCACGCCAGCGACGGGCCGCGATACGTCTATGCCCCTTGCATCGCCGCGGAGAAGGCCCAGCGCTCGGCCCTCGAACAGTTGCTGCGGACCTTTTTCAACAATTCGGCGGTCAGCGCCATGGCCGCTCTGTTGGACACCTCCGACCTGTCCGAAGCGGACCTGAAACGGCTGGGCACGCTCGTCCGGCAGGCCAAGAATAAGGAGAAAAGCCGTGACTGAGCTGCTCGATTTCGCTTGGCGTTTTGCCCAGGACTCCGGCGCGGGCTCGGCCGGCTTGGCAATCCTGGTCCGCGTCACCGCGCTCTTGGCAGCGGTAATGCCGCTGGCCGTCACCCTGCGGCGGGCATCGGCCGCGCTGCGGAATCTGGTTTGGACCCTGTCGCTGGCGGGCGTGCTGCTGATTCCGTTGTTTTCCTGGTCGTTCCCCGCCTGGCAATGGGCGATCCTGCCGCCGCGGCAGACGCCGGCGCCGTTGCCGCTTACCACGCGCGTCGTGGAAGAGCCGGCGGTAGAAACCCAGCCTCCTGCCGGAGATTCGGCGGACGCGGCGGTGAACGAGCCATTTGGACAGCGCACCATGCCGGCGGCGCCCAGTGACGGGCCTGTCTCGGAATCCGCTTCCCTAGACGTTGCCCAAGACTCTTCAGGTGCGGCTGCCCCGGTGCTCGCCGAGCCCGGTTCGATCGCGAGTCCCAAATGGTCTCTGCCGGCAATCTTGGCCGGGCTTTGGGCGGCCGGAACGAGTCTGGGGTGCGTCTGGCTGATCGTCGGCGTTCTCGGTGCGTGGCATATCGCCCGACATGCAGAAGGAGCAGACTCGCATTGGACCGCCGTTCTGCGGCAGGTGCTCGATCAATGTGGCTATCGGCGTGCCGTGGAGGTTCGACAGTGCCGCCACGTATGGGTCCCGATGACCTGGGGCCTGCGTCGGCCGGTGATCCTTGTCCCTTTGGGAAGCACCGCATGGCCGGAGGGAGCCAAGCGGGCTGTCTTGCTGCACGAACTGGGGCATATCCGCCGCAGCGACTGCGTGTGGCACCTGCTGGGCCGGCTGGCATGTGCGGTCTACTGGTTCCATCCGCTGGTCTGGCTGGCTGCACGGCAACTGCGGAAGACCAGCGAGCAGGCGGCCGACGACGTGGTGCTGGGGACGAACATGGCCCCGCCCGACTACGCCGAGCACCTGGTGGCCATCGCCGCCGGGGTCCGCGGGCTGCGCTGGTTCGGCAGCGTGGCCCTGCCCATGGCCAGCCCGTCCGACCTGGAAGGCCGCGTGTTGGCCATCCTCGATCCGCGGCGCAACCACCGTCGCCTGAAACGCCGGACATGCTACGTCTTTTTACTGCTGGCCGCGGTTTTTCTGGTCCCCTGTGCAGTATTGCGGCTGGGATATGCGCACGCTGAAGATAAGCAGAGCCAGGCCACCGTGACGGCAACGGCGCAA